>BAABWY010000001.1:0-300000 GCA_040367435.1 Hyphomicrobiales bacterium 4NK60-0047b
GGAGCAATGCTGAGCTTTTAAAGAAACATAAAAATGGTGTGGTTCTCTATCATGAAATTCTATCTATCACGAAGTCTCAAGAAATTAGCAAAGCCCAACAAAAACAAACTCTCCAAACCATTACTGAGACTTACATCGCTCAAAGAGCCCCTAACAATCTCGTATTCGCGGCCCTTCATGATAACAAAAAGCATAATCTCCATTATCACATTGTCATATCAAGCAATGAGATCAATTCCAGCAAACGTGTTCGTTTAAGCATTGGTCAATTTAACAGCATCAAACAAAACCTGGAAACATCTGTATTAGAGCAATATCCCGAGTTAGAACAACAAACAGCCATCAACAAAACAGCAAAACGAAAACAAACCCATTCTGCCGCAAGGCTCCAACACCGCACCGGGGCACTTCCCAAAAAGCAAGAGCTCATACAAACCCTCAGCACAATTTTTAAAACAGCAAACTCACATACTGACCTAGAAGAACAATTACACAATGCAGGCTTAGAGACCTATGTGCGCGGCAAACATATCGGTGTCAAATTCGTCGAGACAGGCCGCAAGCATCGCCTCAAAACACTCGGCCTTCAGGAGGAGTTCTCAGCCTGCAATCGCCGCATAAACGACGCCAGCCAACAAGCTGAACTTCCTACCACCAACAATAGAGAATCCATCACACAACAAAATGAGGAGCAAATCATGTCCAACTCACGTGAATTCCCCTGGAGCATTGAAAATATTGAACCTGCCACCGGAATAGAGACAGAAACAGATCTAGAAGCAAAACAAAACACCCAAACAGCAGTTAACAGAGCCGTTGAAGAAGTGGTGAATGAAGTCAATCATGATCTACAAATCGCAGCTGACTTCTTACGCGGTCCCACTCTGACCGATAAAGAAAGGTTAGAAGCGAAAAAGCTTGAGTTTTACAAACGCGAACAACTCAAACAATTGCGCAAACAAAATCAAAAGACAAAACATACCAGCTTGAAGCGATGACTGCCTGACTTAATCAGGCGCATCCGCTGTGAAGTCCTGCGCCTGGTTCAGGGCTTCAGTCAATTAAAGCGCACTTTAAAGCCTAATCATCAATCCAAGTGAAACAAACAAACCAAATAGGAAAGACCATGATTACACCCTACAACGTAGCTTTTAAGTTTGGAAAATTTCTACTGGATAGCCAATCGCTCAAAAGCAAGTCCGGCGCAAAATTTGCCAATCGGTGGGATTACAGATCCTATCTCAGCTCGAAACACAAAGGCCTTTTGCTTGATGGCCAAAGTTTACGCTTATCAGAGCGAGAGAGCTTTCAAAATGTTTGTGTCATAGCCCGTGTTGGTGCAGGCAAGACTTCACAATACATCATCCCCAATGTACTCGACAAAGCCAATAACAACTGCTCAATGGTGATCAATGACCCTAAAGGAGAGGTTTACGAGCAAACATCAAAGCATCTCAAAGACAAGGGCTTTAATATCCTGGTTCTCAATCCTGAAGACTTACCTGGCTCCGATCGTTTTAATCCCCTATGGGAATTAACAAACCCCATAGAAATTGAGCAGTTAGCCCATATCCTCATCACTTCAGGAAACAAAAATGCCAATGATCCCTTTTGGAATAATGGCGCAATAAGATTTACTAGTCTCTTTTTAAAATGCCTGGTGAATGCCTCAGAAGAAAATCCTGGATACTTCACGCTATCCAATCTCTATTACCTCTTTCAAAACTTTGGCGATGATGGCCAGGCATTAGATGATTTTATGATCCGTTATACTGCCAATCCAAACGATCCCAATGATGCCAGTCTCTGGAATGAATGGCGCGGTGTTCTCACTGGTAATGAAGATGGTATCAAAAGTTTTATTCTCAATGCCATCACCGCTCTGAAAGCGCTGGCTAATAGAAACATAGCTCACCTTACGGCAAGCTCAACATTCAAGCTCTCAGACCTGCGCAGACGTAAAACAGTGATCTATTTCATCACCCCCGCACAACACGCTGAATATTATGGTTTTCTGACCAGCATCTTTTTTCAAAGTGTGTTCAATATGGCCATGAGAAAACTGCCAGCAAGAAATGATTTACCCATCTATGTGCTCTACGATGAATTCGGCCATTCCACCTTGCCGAATTTTGTCTCCACGGCAAACACTATCAGAGGCTATAAAGTGTCTCTTTCAATTGTCTTGCAATCCATCTCTCAACTCTCGGCTCGCTATGGCAAAGATTATGCAGCCTCAATCCTTGGCGGGTTTAACACCTACCTCACCTATGCGGGTGCAGATCCAGAAACAGCGCGATTTTTTGAAAGCATCATCGGCCGCGTAAGGGAACGCAGCCGCCAAAACCGAGAGGACAAACAAGAAAAGTACCAAGAATATAATCTCTTAAATTCCAATGAAGTGCGCACCATCACCAACCATCAAGCTTTAATCGTCTCAAGCAACAGAGATCCTGTGTTGCTCAATGTCTTACCCCACTACGCAAATAAGAACTATGTGAAAGCATTAAGTAAAGGAGCTTATTCTGTGAATAACAATACCCAGAATAATAGTTTAGCTTGGGTGCCGTTGAGGTTCTAATTCTGCACGAATATCCTAACAATCAAAAAATTACACTTCCTCTGTTTCTATTACAGGTTTTATCTTGATATTCAATTTATAACACTTAGAAATTTCAATAATCTTATTTTTAATTTCTTCTTCAGAAGAAGTTCCAATTGCACCTTCAAGAGCGTCAATGAGCTCTTTTGTATCTTTCTTATCTGCTGCTTTTATTGCAGGTGTTAAACATTCAGAATAATTCAAAAGATATTGTAAATGTTCTATTTTTGAGGTTTCTAAGAGAGGTTTGAAAATCCGTTCAATTAAAATCTTAGGATAATCTACAAACGGGGCTTCAGTCCAAAATTCAGAATATAGCTCAACAAATTTTGAAAAATTATCACCATCGATAATTATACTATTAAATTTTATCAATAAGTCTTTATAAAAAGACTTCTTAGTTGATCTATGCAATGCATCTGGTAACAAATGCCAGTCTTCATCAAACTCTGAGGGAGAAATGTTACCTTCAATAGTTTTCAAAGCATGATCCAAAAGAGGTTCCTTGAATTTTTTAGCAACTAAATCAAAACTTTTTCTTACTTGGATCGTTGCAATTAGTAGCCTGACCCAATCTTCAGGTTGGCTCAACCACCCTCCCCAATCTTCATCACAATTGGAAGTCAACTGAAACTCTATGAGTTCATTTATCTCAGTTAAATCATTTCCATAATTTGATGCTGCTGACACAAAAGAGGAAGGTATTTTTAATACCTCTGTTTGATCACTAAAATGTTTTTTAAAGTACTTAGCATAGTCATTGAATTTAATTAAAAAGACCAATGAAAGTTCCTTACCAATTACATCAACAAATTCATCCCACTGAAGAATGATATCTTTAGTGTTTAAAGTGAAATACTTTCCACGTTGTACCAATTCTCGTAGGATAGAGTGGAAAAATTCATTACCTTCAAATGATTTTGAAAATACCTTACTAAACAATTCAAATTTTTCTAGCTGTACACATATATTTTCTAGTAGATCTTTACGCTCGATTTGTTCTAGTAAAATTGCAAAGGCGCGGTTTCTATAGTTATTCAAATCACCAAAAACAGGATGGTTGGCATTCTGAGGAAAAGAAAAACCGTTTATTTTAAGAAGAATCGCAAAAACATAAATAAACAATGGGTCATTCTCGTCATCAAAACCCTTAACAAACCAATTTAAGAACACACCGGTATTGCTTAATTTTTTAGCTATATCTACTACTGATTTTTCATTAGTTTTATTAACCAATATGAACAAACATTCAGCTAATAAAGCAGCAGTTTCATTCTCAATATTTTTTTCTAATCGGTTTGCAATTTCTCGTGTTACTTCATCTTTAGAGAACAGGTTTTTCTTAGTTAGCAATTTCTCTAAACCATAATTTAAACCTGATAGCTGATTATCATTAATATAGGTAACAAGTTGCTCAGTTATCTCTTCATTTGAACTGAGAATGATAAAGTGATTAAAATCCAAATGCTCAGTTTGATGAAATACGTCCACAACTCCACAAAGAAATCTAGCATTTTTCATTATACGAGGTTTAATTAGAGGCTTTTCAATTTTTGCCTCTTTTGCTTTACTAATTATTGCTCCCTCAACCTTATCAACTGCAACAATCCAACTAGAGCCAAGTGCATAATAATCAAGGACTTGATTATCAGCATCCTGACCATCAATTTTATTAAGACTTGAAATGATAGTCTCGGCAACTTGAAAAGAATTTTCTGAAGGTAAATTATTTATCAAACAAACCTGGCCTTCAACTATAGATGTCTCATAATCCTGATAATTACCCAAGAAAGGCACACTCTGTGCCATTGATCGCCAAACATGAGTACAGTTATTTTTCGATATATCATCTAACTGGTCTATATTCCGACACACATTAAAAAATATTTTCGGTGACTTCGCCCATTCATTTCTATACTCATTCACAACTCCTTCAAGAAGTGGAATAAAAGCGTCATTCTTAGATATCACGCTTAATGGATTCTTATCTTCTGTTTTATCTAGCACTAAACCTTTTCGTATTTCATCAGCAAATAAAAGTTCTTCGGCTTGATCCGCAGGGGCTCCGAAATACAATGCAGCCACATACTTCTGCCAACCAATATCTCCTATTAAAATTTTATTTTGCTCGGATAGGAGAGATCCATCGATAATTGGAGAACTATCTTCTAAAAGTAAATGTCGATGTAAAGTGAACAGGGAAAGACACTCCAAAGGAATTTCTTTTTTCCATTGCTTTGAAAGAGTGACCATTTCATTAATATGTGAAATTAAATAACGTGGTGTGACATATTGTTTTGTCTCAACTAAATGATAATCCATCAATCGGAATAATTTGAACTTCAAATCATCTGTTACTAAATCTCCAAAAGCATCATCAAGTTTACCTTCATAAAACTTTTGCCACTTGGATAACAAAGGAGGTGTAACTCGTATAATCGGATGAAAGAGTTTTTGTAATTGCTTTGTCGTATCTATGTATCGATTAATCCCATTCGTATTTTCATCTTTTGAAGATGTTTCAATAAGCAAAGTACTTAGTCTCTGTCTATCATATGGAACTATAACTGATACAGAAGGGCATTCATCATTAAATGATAGTTCTCTAAAGTTTGGAAATTCAGTCCAAACTGATTGCAAGGCGCTAGAGCTCGTTATTCTGTCTAAGTTATCAAGCACAACTATAATATGATCATCATGTTTGAGATTAGACCTTTTGACATTTTGTTCTATAAAACTATTAAATTGATAATCACTAATTTTCTGCTCAGTAATAGTTTCATTAGTTATTACCTTTTTTTCTTTTTTATTAATAAAAGAAATTGCAAAATTTGCGTGCTTTAAAAGACATTCACGAAAACGATCGCCGCATTTTAATCCTTCTGTTTCCATAAAAATTTTATCTCTTACTTCCTTACTAAGAAACGAATAAATAAACTTAAGAATGAATATTATTAAGGGAAGAGATAGGATCGTTATTACAAGGGTAAAATCAGACACAGAATATTCAGAATAAGGAATAAGAAAATCAAAAATATTCTCTTTCACTACCCCATTATTTTGAATTTGATTATCTAATTTATTTTTAAGTATAAAATATGCGATTGGTAAAAATGGAGCTAAAAGAATAAAGAAAATTGCAGTTATATGGTACTCTCTACGGTGGTCTTTACTAATTTTATTTTCTCTACCCCAGATTTGTTTTAACAAAGTTTCAGAACTTTCCGATAGACCGCATGTTTTTCCTAACCATAGGACAAATTTTTCTAAAAAACCTTGCTTAAATAAATCTTGGTTTTGACCAGACAAATCAAAATTAAATATATGGTATTTTCCTTCAATCTCTTTCATAGCAATATCAATGATTGAAGACTTACCACTTCCCCATTCACCCTCCAGCCCAATAATCTTTTTTTCACTGGCATTAGAATCTAAAATTTGAATTAAACAATCTGCGGATCTTTTATGAGATTGACTTTCAAATTCATCACTTTTACTTGGTTCATCAAATATGTATTTGGGGAAGGGTTCTTCGCTCACATCAATCTCTCATTTTTTTAAAGAAAGTTACAGTAGGATCTCATATGAGGTTATTTTTTGTATTAGAATAATACTAAAAACTGATGTTATCCACAGACATAAACCTTAGAATCCAAAAAACAAAGTCACTCCATAGACTAAAATAACCCAGATCCAAGTTTCAGATAAAAAATTCTGAAGAACTTTACCAACAACCTCAATCGCTAAAAACACAGTCCAAAAACCAAGACCAATAGCAATTGGTAATGCTGCAAGAAACAACTACATCAATAGTGTTGCGCCATTCATCAAAAAATTACATACAGAACACAACCAATCCCACCAAGCACAATCATTGTAAAAACCAGATCATAAAAACTCAGCTCGTCAGATGTCTCCGAATTATTGCGGACTTTTTTGCGCAAATCTTTTATATCCGGATCAAGCAAGCTCATTGCTCATATCTCCCAATTGAGTAGACAAGCTCTCAACATCAAATTCCGTGGCGATTTCATCAATCGGATCGAGCTCTAAATTGCGATCACCACACACACAACAGTTTTCATTTGATTGAGCGTTAATCCAAAGGCTTTGATACGTATATTGCCCCGGCACATCCTGAAAAACTTCACCAAACAACCAATAGTCTGGGGTCATGCCCAAAGTCAGATAATTTGTTTTATCCTGTAGCGGTTTTAAGATGAACTTACTCATCTCAACCTCATCACCCGACAGCATCAAGGAGAGAAGAGAAAGTGCTAGTTTGCTGGCTATGCCTGCAACATGATGCACATCACACCCCAGCGCAATTTCTCCTTCTAATCGCCCTGTTCCGTAATCCGTTTGTCGCTCAATAGTTTCATCAGTTTGTGTCTCTGTAAAAGATCTCCCTTCAACAGTACATTCCAAACAAGGCGTAACCCCAGGCAAAACCATCACTACTTCCCCGCCCTTAGCGCCTTGATAAAGACCAGGTACAATCATCGGTTTATCATGATAACTCGCGACACGATTTAGTATGCCCTGTGTCACCTTATCATCCGCACTGCATATAACCAGTGAGCTTGCTTGCACATAGTCTTTTAATTTCTGTTTAGAGACAGCTTCAAACTTCTCACTTTCAACCTTGATTGAACACCACGGATTAATCGCTTTTAAATGAGCCGATAAGGCCTCAACTTTTAGTGTTCCAATGTCATTATATTTGTAAGTCGTCCTTGTTAGGTTATGAGGTTCAACTTCATCAGGGTCGATGAGTATCATCTCCCCTACTCCTGCCCTGATAAGTTTTTCAGCCATATAAGACCCAACTGAACCACATCCAACAATGAGCACATTGACCTCACCTAAGCCCTTTGCCAGCAATCCTTTATTTCTCTCTGAAAGAGCATCTTCAAACTTTGTGCGGTTTTCAGTATCAAGTGCAAAAGCTTCAATCGTACTTGTCATTTCTTTACTCATAGTGCTCACCTTGAATTATATTTAGTGCTTCACTGCCTCCCTTCCCCACTCCGGGACAATGGCAGTACTGTACAGCTTTAGTGCTTCATAGCTCCAGAGGGTCAAAGGGGCACTTTTGATTACTGATCATAATTAAATGGAAACGTTCCAGTCTTAAGGGCAACAGACATCCCCGTTGCCCATAGAACAGATTTTGCATAAGCCGCTTCCAGACTTGGCATTCCATTTTGATAGTCGTTGCCTAAACACAATTTCCCACTGCTATATAAATGCCCTGTATGGGGAGACTTCCATTTATCTTCTAATTGAGGGGAAACAAGCTTGGTCTGATAATAAGCCCCATCAAACCAAAGAAATAACTGATAGAGGTTTCCCATCTGGCACTTGAATGCAAACACCCACCCTGTAATCCCTTCAGCCGTTTTAATCTCTCTCGTGTTATCAGGCAGTTTTTCAGATACTGTTTGCCTGTCCTCGCCAAGGCGAGAACGAGCGGCAAATGTATCTTGTTGCACTTCAGATAAAGGCTGACGATCTCTCCCAACTTGATCACCTGTATGAATGCCTGCATCCTTATCAACAAAGACCTGTTTCTTTGGTTCTTGAGGTGTTGCCTCTCTGTTTTGTTGATTTGTAAATAGAGTTTCCCGTAGTTGATTTAGATCTGGTTGTGGCATTTTCTGTCTCCTTTATCTTTTTAACAATGAGGGGAAGTAACCGTTCACCCAGCTTTGCTGGATGTACGTCAACAATGCTCCAGGTCAGGTTTATGCTCTGGGCTAATCCCAATTTTTTACCCTGGTATTCTGAAAACAAAATCAAAGGGGCAACCGTTGGGAAATTTTGTGGGAAGAATATTTGAAGCTCAAATAATGGTGTTTTAATCATTCTTGTTATATGAAGCAGACCATTAATCATCAAAACATCACTATCAGCTTCAATCACTGGGTCAAACTCATTCTCAAGCATATCCATAAGATGCTTGATAGCAGCGCTATAGCGAACCAGGCCAACCTCACATGAGGTCACCGACAGCTGGTTATCATTGATAGTCTTATCAAAAGAAAAACGTGCTTGATAACAGCTAAGCTTTGCCCCATCCCCCAGCGCTAGCTCATGTGATTTAAGTTTCTTTTTATGGTGTGGATGCCTGGTAACTATGGGGGCAATAAAACGGCCCATATGCAGATTATGAGTAAGCTGTGAAGCAAAGGCATGATGGTCTTGCCCTGAAGGATGGTCCATCATTCCAGGATGGGAATGAATAATGCCTTTAAATTGCAATCCGTCTTGTTTCTCTAATTCTTGCACAGCCTTTATCAGTCGTTTTGAAGGAAGATAAGTCGCATGAGAAACTTCAGCATCTTCATCATAAATAAAATGACTTATGAGATTGCTGTCAGGTGCACCTAGCAAAGCACCACCTTGCTCTGGCTCCTTTTGGGAAATAGACAGATCAATCTCAGACATCACAGTGTCAGTAAATAAAATCATCTCAAACCTCTTTAAATTATTTGAAGTTATGAGATGAGTATTGAGTTGATCCGATTGAATGGCCAGCAGCAAATTGAGAGTGAAAAATCATAGCAGAACATCTAAGCCCACTTGATAATATAGTGTCTCTAACTTGCTTATTCTTGGCTTTCGTTAAAATGAGTGATGACATTACTTTCTTAATTATCGGCCCATGGAGCATGACAACTGAGAGAACAACAAACCAGATCTCATCAGACATCTCGACATGATTATCTGGATGACTTTTATTGGATGCTTAAATGAAAAAGAATGCCCTGAAGTTACTCAAATCGATTACAAACTCATGCCCAATGCGTATTGGACAAACGAGGCAAAGAACGACATAGCTGAACTCTGGGAGTTTCATAAAAAACAACAAACGCCCTATCATGGATATGTAGATGTTGCCCTGATATTTAGAACAATAAAACAAAGAGGAGAAAAAGCTTTATCAATCACACTTGAGAAAAAAGAGGAAGGACCGTTTAAATGGTCCGTTACACGTACTAACTTTTATGTGGAGTGACAGCTGATTGATAATGCTTTGATTATTGAAAGAATTATCCACAATTTAAAGCTGAGTAATTAAGCGATGAAAATGTGCTACCTATTTGCTACCTTTTAGACTGTAACATTCAAAGTCATAAAACTAAGATATCTGTAATTAACTGATATTAAAAGGAGAAAATGGTGAGCCCTGAAGGATTCGAACCTTCGACCTACTGATTAAAAGTCAGTTGCTCTACCAACTGAGCTAAGGGCCCCCAAATAAAAACATCCAAACCAGAGCGTTAGGATGAGATGATTGTAAAATCACTTGAGAAGCGCTGAAAATAGGGAAACATCCCTCACTCGTCAAGAGCTTATTTCCAATATATCGTAGATATTTTCATCTTTTTTTTGATTATCCTTTACACAATGAAAATAACCATAAAATCACTGCTAATTCATTGGCATGAATGTTAAAAAAACTATAAATATCAAACTTAAATATGGTTTTCTTTCAAATTCAGGAAAAAAGCGACCTCCATTATGAATCACCGCTCAGCCATTGGGCTCATGTGCCTAGCTGTCCTTTGTTTTTCAGTCCTTGATAGCACTGCAAAATATTTAGGCGAGTTTTCAGCAGTTCACGTGGTTCAAATCCTGTGGATCCGATTCATAACCCACAATCTCTTTTTAGTGGCTATTTATAAGCCCAAACCTTATATCGAAGCTTTCAAGTCAAATGCCCCCAAAGCGCAAATCATAAGAACAATTTCGATGGTTGGGGCAACAGCTTTTAATTTCACGGCCCTTTTATACCTTCAGCTAGATCAAACCATAGCGATCTTCTTCTTAAGCCCCCTTCTGATCGCTATGCTGTCTGGTCCTATATTAGGAGAGCATCTAAAGCCTTATCAATTTTACGCTGTTCTTTTCGGCTTTTTAGGTGTGTTAATCGTTATGCGCCCAGGCTTTGGAGGTATCCATTGGGCCGTAATTTTATCGCTTCTCTCAACCCTGTCCGTATCAATTTATAATGTGCTAACAAGATACACATCACATTTAGATAATAACGCAACCAATCAAATTATGGCCCCTATTGGAGGAGCGCTTCTTTTAACACCACCAGTGTTCTTTTATTGGCAAACACCAAATGACATCTTTACCTGGGTCCTATTACTGTCTCTTGGAATATCTGGCGGCCTAGGTCACTGGCTCATGATAACCGCCCATCGTTATGCACCAGCACCGTTACTTGCCCCATTCATTTACACAGGCATCATCTCAATGCCAGCAATCGGTTATTTCGTATTTGATGATATCATTACCTGGTGGACATTCGCTGGCGCTATGTGTGTAATCGTCTCTGGTCTCTATCTCTGGTATCAGGAACATCAAAAAGCAGACAAAGAGATAAAAGAAGGGTTCTCAGCTTAATTCAATAGCTTAACGCCCTTTACTTTGCCCCTTGATACCGAGTTCTAAACTCGGCCGCAAACTCAGCAAAGCGATCTTCTTCAATCGCCAGGCGCATAGCTGCCATCAGCTCTTGATAAAAATGTATATTCGCCCAGCTAATAAGCATAGAGGCAAGCAATTCACCAGAGCGGACAAGATGATGCAAATAGGCTTTGCTATAATCTCTCATAGCCGAACAAGAGCTGTGCTCATCAAGCGGTGAGGCATCATCTTTAAATTGAGCGTTCTTCAAATTGACTTTACCATCAAACGTAAAAGCCTGACCATGGCGGCCGGAACGTGTCGGCATCACACAATCAAACATATCAACACCGCGCTCAACAGCACCAACCAAATCAAGCGGCGTTCCAACCCCCATCAAATATCGTGGTTTGTCATTCGGTAAATGCGGCAATGTAAAATCAAGCGTATCAAACATCGCTTGTTGTCCTTCACCAACAGCAAGTCCACCGACCGCATAGCCAGGAAATTCAATTTCTCTCAAAGTCTCAGCAGAGCGAATTCGTAAATGCTCATAAACCCCTCCCTGAACAATTCCAAATAAAGCCTGACCATCTGCACTGTATTTCGCAAAGGCATCTTTAGAACGTTGCGCCCAGCGCATAGACAACTCCATAGAGGTTTCAGCCTGGTTCTCAGTTGCCGGAAATGGTGTACATTCATCAAAAGCCATCTGAATGTCAGATCCAAGCAAAGCTTGTATCTCCATTGAGCGCTCAGGTGTCAGGTTATAAGATGATCCATCAATGTGAGACTGGAACTTTACACCCTCTTCAGTAATCTTTCTAAGTTTGGAAAGAGACATCACCTGAAAGCCACCACTATCAGTCAGGATAGGTTTATCCCAGTTCATAAATTTATGCAGCCCGCCTAAAGACGCAACACGCTCAGCACCAGGGCGCAACATCAAATGGTACGTATTACCAAGCAGAATATCCGCCCCTGTTTCTCGAACAGTTTCAGGCAACATCCCCTTAACTGTAGCCGCCGTTCCAACTGGCATAAAGGCAGGCGTTTGAATACTTCCCTTCGGTGTTGAAATTTCACCCCGGCGCGCCAATCCAGATGTCGCAGATACCTTATAAGTAAAATTATCAACCATTATGCACCCCTTCTAACAAACACCCATCTCCATAAGAGAAAAAACGATAATCCCGCTCAATCGCAGCCTTATATGCCGCCTGCATCACATCAAGCCCTGAAAAGGCGGCAACCAGCATAAAGAGTGTGGATTTAGGGAGATGAAAATTCGTAATCAAACGATCAACCACATTAAATTGAAACCCGGGCGTTATAAATATATCAGTCTCACCAGTCCAAGGATGTAGTTTACCGGTTTCTCGCGCAGCACTCTCTAATAATCTCATTGACGTTGTTCCAACAGCACAAACGCGGCCACCATTTTCCTTAGCTTGAGTGATCGCTTGCACCACTTCAGAACTCACCTGCCCCCATTCCGAGTGCATTTTATGCGTAGATATATCATCCACTTTCACTGGCAGAAAAGTTCCAGCGCCAACATGCAAAGTCACAAATTGTAAATCAACACCAATATCTTTAAGAGTAGCCAAAAGCTCATCTGTAAAATGCAAACCAGCTGTGGGCGCCGCAACAGAACCATCATGTTCAGCATAAACCGTTTGATAGGTCTCTTGATCTTCAACACCGGCAGCTCGCTTCGAAGCAATATAAGGCGGCAAAGGCATATCACCCACTTGCTTTAAAGCCTCATCCAAATACTCGCCTGAGAGATCAAACTGCACCAAAATCTCACCGCCCCCAGGCGTTTCTTTAACGGTGCCCTCTAATATTCCACCTAAACACGCTTGTCCCTCGCCTGACTGAACAGTAAAACTCAACCGGTCCCCAGCTTTGATCCGCTTTGCAGGCTTTGCAAAAGCAAGCCATTCATTGCTCGATACACGCTTATGCAAATTGAGTGAAACTTGTGACGCAGCATCACCTCGTATACGCTGCCCTTTTAAAGCGGCCGGCAACACGCGGCTATTGTTAAAAACCAGCACATCACCCTTTTTAAAAAATCGTGGCAAGTCTCTAAATATATGATCTTCAAGAGCACCGTCAGATTTAACGCGTAAAAGTTTAGACCCATCACGCGTTGGATGCGGCGTCAGAGCAATATGGCGCTCAGGTAAATCAAAATCAAAATCATCAAGTTGCAAGGAAAGTTACTTTCTCTTTAGCTTAGCTTCTTTAGCCAAAATATAAAAAAGAGACCAGAAAGTGCAAGCCTTCTGGTCTCTTTAAAGCAAATTCAATCGTGAATAAACTTACGCGTCAGCTGCAACGCGCATGCTTGTAATTTGATCAGGATCAATCACAGGTTCACCGCGTTTAATCTCATCAACATGTTCCATACCTGAAATCACACGGCCCCAAGCTGTATATTGACCATCCAAAAAGCCTGCATCAGCAAAGCAGATGAAAAATTGACTATCTGCTGAATTCGGCGCTTGAGCCCGTGCCATCGAACAAACACCGCGCGCATGAGGTGTATCATTAAATTCTGCAGCCAAGTTTTGCCCAGAGCCACCAGTACCTGTACCAGTTGGGTCACCTGTTTGCGCCATAAAGCCATCAATCACACGATGAAAGACAATGCCATCATAAAAACCTTCACGAGCAAGCTCTTTAATACGAGCACAATGGTTCGGCGCAACATCAGGCAATAGCTCAATGATCACTTCGCCATGTGTAATATTCAAAATCAGTGTATTTTCCGGGTCTTTAATCTCGGTCATTAGTCTTCCTTTAAAACAATTCACTCCGTTAAAAAACGGGATAAATCAACATTTATGATATTTTTTATGATTATTCAATTCGCGGTAAGATTTTTTTACGCGGAGCATTCTCAAATCCTGGAACAAATTGTCGCAAATCAGCAGACGGTACGTCCTTGCTATCAGCAATAACTTGCATTTTTACAATCTTGTCTGGATTATCAACCGAACCGCTTTGACCGCGGCCACGCTTAATCTTATCAATGAATTCCATGCCCTTAACAACCTTACCCCAAACAGTATATTGACCATTGAGGAAATGTGCAGCTTGGAACGTAATGAAAAATTGACTGTTCGCTGAATGAGGATTTTGTGTACGAGCTGCACCAATCACACCACGGTTATAAAGTACATTGTTAAATTCAGCACGCAAATCAGGATAATCAGACCCGCCAGTTCCAGTTCCAGTTGGATCACCTGTTTGAGCCATAAATCCATGGATCACACGATGAAAAACCAAACCATCATAAAAACCTTCACGAACAAGTTTTCTAACACGCTCAACATGTTTCGGCGCTTTTTTAGGATAGAGAACAATAATAGAGCGCCCATACTTAGTGTCTAAATAGAGAAAATTCTCAAGATTGACACCGCTATTCGTAGAATTTTGCGCTGAAACTTGAGTGACACTAACCATCAACAAGAGGGTAGAAATAATAAATGATCTAATCATCAACTTACCTAACATTTTATACTCATACTTTAATTCAAATAGTTTAGTTTAAACATTCAGGGCTCAATCAATCGAATTCAGAAATCCATCAACTGTCAGAACTCCAATTTTTCTTCTTTTCCAAAAACTCAGCAACGTGGGGGGGGACAAAACTGGTAATGTCACCACCAAACACCTCGATTTGCCTAACAAGTTTGGCAGCGATATGGCGAACCTCTCCAGTGCTTGGTAATAAAAGAGTCTCTAAACCATCCGCCATAGCTCTATTCATTCCAGACATCTGCATTTCATAAACATAATCAGCAGAATCCCGCACCCCCCGAACAATAACCTTAGCCCCATAAGCAGACGCCGCTTCAACCATCAGTCCAGAAAATTGAATAACTTTAATTGTTTTACCTGTTTGTTTACGCAGATCAGTAGCAATGGTTTCAATCAACTCAACCCGCTCTTCACCTGTAAGATACGGAGTTTTGCCATGATGAACACCAACCCCGATGATTAATTCATCAATAAAATTAAGCGACCGCTCAATAATATCAAGATGACCATTCGTGATGGGATCAAAGCTACCCGGATAAAAACCTGTTAAACTCATAAACTTAAATCCTTAACTCTAAGAAGAGTCATCTGAAGCGTCTCCATCAGAAGAAGCATCATTTGAAGAAGGCCCATCAGGAGAGCCATTATCTGAAGAATCATCCTCACCCCCTTCATCTCCCTCACTCTCAACTTCAGAAATATGCTCAACCGAAACAACTTTTTCATCAGTCGCCGTTTTGAAAACCGTCACACCTTGAGTGTTCCGACCAGCAACCCGAACACCATTGACAGGACAACGAATAAGTTGGCCACCATTCGTTACCAACATAATTTCATCGCCATCTTCAACAGGGAACGAACCGGAAAGGTCACCATTACGATCATTGACAATCATCGCAATAATACCCTTACCACCACGACCAGAAACCCGGTACTCGTAAGCTGAAGACCGCTTACCAAAACCGTTCTCGCTTAGTGTAAGAACAAATTGCTCACCGGCACCAAGTTCAGCATAGCGTTCAACTGAAAGTTCAACATCTGTAGCGCCATCATCTTCAATCTCAGGCACATCAGCGTCACTGCCCTCACCATTCGCCGCACGTCGCATTTGCGCTGCACGCTTCAAGTAAGCACGTTTCTCTTCCGGACTTGCCTCAATGTGATGCAAAATCGCCATCGAAATAAGCTTGTCATCTTCGGCCAATCGAATACCACGCACACCAGTTGAATTCCGCCCGGCAAAGACCCGAACATCCGTCACCGGGAAGCGAATGGCTTGTCCCTTTTCGCTTGTAAGCAACACATCATGGAGCTCAGTACAAATATCTACACCAAGGATCTTATCACCCTCATCAAGCTTCATGGCGATTTTACCATTTTGCCTAATCTCAACAAAATCAGAAAGAAGATTTCGGCGCACACCGCCCGAAGACGTTGCAAACATCACATGCAATTGCTCCCAGGTACTTTCATCCTCTGGTAATGGCATAATCGTTGTAATCGTTTCATCTTGCTCTAGTGGTAGCAAATTAATCAAAGCTTTACCGCGTGCTTGCGGTGCTGAAAGTGGTAACTTCCAAACTTTCATTTTATAAGCCATACCACGTGATGAGAAGAATAGGATCGGCGTATGCGTATTCGCAACAAAGATTTTGGTTACAAAATCCTCATCGCGTGTCGACATACCAGAACGTCCCTTTCCGCCCCGGCGCTGCGCACGATATGTCGATAATGGTACACGCTTGATGTAACCTTTGTGAGATACAGTCACCACCATATCTTCCTTAGCAATCAGGTCTTCATCATCAACATCACCGTCATAATCTAAGATTTCAGTACGGCGGTCATTGCCAAATTCTTCACTAATTTCAGTTAGTTCACCATTAACAATCTCAATAATCCGCACACGAGATCCAAGGATATCAAGATAGTCTTTAATGATCGCACCAAGCTTATGCAACTCATCAGAAAGTTCATCCCGGCCAAGAGCTGTCAACCGTTGCAAACGCAACTCAAGAATAGCTCTAGCTTGAGCTTCGGAGAGTTTATACGTCCCATCAGTTGAAACGCTATGACGAGGATCAGCAATCAACTCAACAAGCGGCGCGATGTCTTTCGCTGGCCAATTTCGCTCCATCAATTGTTCACGAGCGGTCGCTGGGTTTGGTGCAGTACGAATAAGAGCGATCACTTCATCAATGTTAGCAACAGCAATTGCCAAACCAACCAAAACATGCGCCCGGTCTCTGGCTTTATTAAGCAAGAATTTCGTACGTTTATAAACTACTTCCTGACGGAAATCAGTAAATGCTTTAATGAAATCAAGAAGGTTTAAAAGTTCTGGTTTACCACCATTAAGCGCCACCAAATTACAACCAAAACTTGTTTGAAGTGGAGAAAAACGGTAAAGCTGATTAAGCACCACATCAGGTACCGCATCGCGCTTAAGCTCGACAACAACGCGCATGCCTTGTCGGTCAGATTCGTCTCTAATATCAGCAATGCCTTCAACCCGTTTTTCCCGAACAAGCTCAGCAATTTTCTCAACCATCGAAGCTTTGTTGACTTGATACGGGATCTCGGTAATTACCAGTGCAAACCGGTCTTTGCGGATTTCTTCTGTAGCAACCTTGCCCCGCATAACAACAGAGCCTTTGCCCTTATGATAAGCAGAACGGATGCCCGTACGCCCCAAAATCATCCCACCTGTTGGAAAGTCAGGCCCTGGAATAATCTCATTTAAGCGATCAATATCAATTTCGGGGTCTTCTAGATAAGCCATACAACCATTTATAACTTCGCGTAGATTGTGCGGCGGTATATTCGTGGCCATACCAACAGCAATACCACCAGCACCATTTACTAAAAGGTTCGGATATTTGGCAGGAAGGACCTGTGGTTCACTTTCAGACGCATCATAGTTGTCTTGAAACTCAACAGTCTCTTTATCAATATCATCAAGAAGGCTTTGAGCAACTTTCTGCAAACGGCATTCTGTGTAACGCATCGCAGCCGCCCGGTCACCATCAACCGAGCCAAAGTTACCCTGACCGTCAATCAATGGTAGGCGCAAAGAAAAGTCCTGCGCCATTCGAACAAGCGCATCATAAATAGCACTATCACCGTGAGGGTGATATTTACCCATCACATCACCAACAACACGTGCTGACTTGCGATATGGCTTATTATATTCATAGCCACTTTCATGCATCGAATAAAGAATTCTGCGGTGAACGGGCTTCAGACCATCACGAACATCAGGAAGTGCGCGAGAAACAATCACACTCATTGCATAATCAAGATATGACCTGCGCATCTCTTCCGTTATTAGAATGGGGCGAATATCTGGGGACGATCCATCTGGACCATCCAAGGGGCCACCTGATGGGCCTTCTTCTTTATCATTATCGCTCAATTGATGGTCCTATTTCATATGTTAGTAACGTTGTAATTTGATAGACCTGCTGATGATCCCTTAGAGATAGAAATCAAAACAGAGTTGAAAAAATTCAATACAAACCTGACAAAGGGCCTGACAAAGAGAATGACTTAAAACCCATGATCTCATTCAAAAAAACTTCATTCAAGAAGGCCTCATTCAACGAAAGAACAAATTGAACTAAATTTCATGCATTTATAGTATATTCCAACTTTTTAGGTATAGCCTATCCCTTTGGGCCATACCAGTTTTAAAAGGCTATTTCCCATCATTCTTTGGGGATATTTTTAATAATTTCACACCCTTGACGCTGAGATGCTTTACTTCCATACCTTAAACCATACTAATAAGAGAAATTTCGATAAATTGAGGGTATAAAATGGCTGGACATGGTTCAAAAAAGGTAATTTACGCAGCACTTGCAGGAAACGGTCTTATCGCCATAACAAAATTCATCGGTGCCTCTATCACGGGCTCCTCAGCCATGCTTTCTGAAGCCATTCACTCAGTTGTTGATACAGGCAATCAAGGCCTTTTATTATATGGCATCAAAAAATCTCAAAAACCAAAAGATGAGCGTCATCCATTCGGTTATGGTATGGAAATCTATTTTTGGGCCTTTGTAGTCGCAATTGTAATTTTTGCTGTTGGTTCAGGCGTTTCCATCTATGAAGGCATTCATAAACTAAACCACCCAGAAGCCATCACGTCTCCTTATATCAACTACATCATATTATCCCTCGCCATGGTATTTGAAGGCATTGCTTGGTACATCGCCTATAAAGAATTTAACAAACTCAGAGGCAAAGCCAGTCTCTTTGAAGCCGTGAGACACTCCAAAGATCCCACCGTTTTCACAGTCCTTTTTGAAGATTCAGCTGCCATGCTGGGACTTATAGTTGCGTTTATAGGAATTTTAGCAAGCTCAAGTCTTGGCGTAACATGGGCAGATGGCGCGGCCTCAGTGCTCATTGGTATTATCTTAGCAGGAACTGCCATCCTGTTAGCATATGAGACTAAAGGGCTTTTAATTGGCGAAGCCGCAAGCCCTGCAATCACAGCAGATATCAAATCAATCATAGATAAGAGACAATCAATCCTCCACGTGAATGAACTTCGATCTATGCATATGGGGCCAAACGACATCATCCTGGCCATCTCGATCGATTTCAAAGACGACATGACCGCCGTTGAAGTCGAAAGTCAAATTTCTCAACTTGAAAAAGAGATCAAATCCAAATATCCGGAAATGAAACACCTCTTTATCGAAGTTCAGAAAAAGGATGACCATGACGCTGATGAAAACACAAACCATGCAACAGTTTAAAGCATGATAAAAAAACTTAAAACAAGAGGCTTGTAAAAATAAAGTTTGTGCATAGATAGTGCAGGTTATCCATGCAAAGTACGTCCGCTCCACTTTGGTGAAGCAAGCACAAGCATGGTAAAGGCATCTAATCAAATCCAAGAAGAAAGAGCGTCCCAATGGAATATACCACCCTCGGTCAAACCAACATCAAAATTAGCCGCATCTGCCTTGGAACCATGACATGGGGTACGCAAAACAGTGAAAGCGAAGGTCATGCACAAATGGACTACGCCTTAGATCAGGGCGTAAATTTTTGGGATACAGCTGAGATGTACGCCGTCCCGCCGACGGCTGAAAGTTATGGCTCAACAGAAACCATTATCGGCACCTGGCTCAATGCCAATAAAAGCCGCCGAGAAGAAATCGTACTTGCAACAAAAATTGCACCTGAAATGCCCTATATCCGAGGTGGCGACCAAAACATAGACCGGAAAAACATTCTCCAAGCTGTTGAAGACAGCTTATCTCGCCTGCAAACAGACTATATCGATCTCTATCAACTTCATTGGCCATCGAATAGAAACACTTATCACTTTGATAATGCCTGGACCTTCACACCTAAGATCACTGATAAACAAGCCATACTAGCCAACCAACTCGAAATTCTTGAAACCTTGGATCAATTAGTCAAAGACGGAAAACTCCGCTCATATGGCCTCTCTGATGATAGCGCATGGGGTATCACTCAATATTCTGTGCTTGCGGAAAAACATAAGCTTAAACCCATGGTCTCTATCCAAAATGAATACAGCCTGTTGCGGCGCCGCGATGAAACAGATGTCGCTGAAAGCTGTATCCTTGAAAATGTCAGCTACCTCCCCTGGTCGCCACTGGCAATGGGCGTCTTGTCAGGGAAATATCTGAATAACCAACAACCAGGCAGAACCCGTTTTTATCATTCCGAAGGCTCAGCACTGCGCTATGGCTACCGATTGACTGAAGAAGCTGAAAAAGCTACCGAAGGCTATGTCGCCATTGCTAAAAAACACAATCTCGACCCCTCACAAATGGCGATCAGTTTCACATTAGCCCAGCCCTTTGTCGCCTCAACCATCATCGGTGCAACATCAGTTGACCAGTTAAAAACAAATATCGGCGCCATCGATGTAAAATTATCAGATGAAGTTTTAGAAGAGATACATTCAGTCTACCGCCAATACCCAATCCCGTTTTAATAAGCGCGATTGCTATGTGGGCATCTGAAGCACAGAAAAGGTAAGCTCAAGTGCAAGTGCAAGTGCAAGTACAAACAAAAAAGCACGGTTATTTATAAGTAAACTATATTATAAATTTACGAAGAAGGAGCTCGGCCCACTTCGGGCTGAGGGACATGGCGTAGCGCCAGCGAAGCCCGGCGCAAGCGACGCCCCTCGGAGGCCCAAGCGCCATAAGCGCTTGGAATAGCCGTGAGAGAAAACAGAGAGAGAATATGCCTCAAGCAGATATAAAATATAGCAGTGACTTAAATCTAGATTGCACTGCCATACTCGCCTCCATTGAACAGACAATTAAACAACACGATCAAACATCTGGAGCCTGCAAAGGCCGAGCGTACAAAGCGGATCACTTTCATCACACCCATATCTATGTCAATCTTGCCATGCTCCCCAAACCCCATCGTGACAAAGAGTTTACTAAAGCCCTGATTAGCGACTTAGAAAAAATGGTGAAACAACACCTCACCCGATCCTGTCATTTTTCATTGAATGTAGAATATACAGGCGAAGGCTACATCACAAATTTCCATGACGTTTAAAAAGGAGTAAGAGAGAAAAACTTCACCCCCCACTTACAACAACATTATTAATGATAATACATTCTCAAATTCCGAAGAAGGAGCTCAGTCCTCTTCGGGCTGAGGGACATGGCGAAGCGACTGCGGAGCCCGGGGCAAGCCCCGCCCCTCGAAGGTTTAATCGCTTAAGCACGGTTGCTAGTGGGCAACTGAAGTGCCACAAAATAGCGTTTGAAATAGCCGTGAGAGAGAAAAGCTACCCCTCAATCTCTTCCCGCATCATCTCAAGCTCTAGCCATTTTTCTTCTAAAGCTTGATGCTCAGCGGTGAGTGCTGCAATTCCCTCCATTGCCTCATTAAATCGTTTCGGATTTTTTGTGAATAGATCAGGGTCTTCAAGCGCTTTATTATGAGCTGCAATCTGAGCTTCAATGTCCTCAATCTGCTTTGGCAAAGTCTCTAAAGCGTATTTATCTTTATAAGAAAGTTTAGCTCCCTTTTTCGCCGTTTTTTGTTGAGGGATCTCGCCTAAAGAGGCGGCCTCAGAAAGCTTGCTTTTAGAAGGTTTCTCACCGGCCTGAACTGACCGGCTTTTCATCTCATCTTTGCGCTGCGCCATCATAGTGCTATAGCCACCAGCATATTCAGTCCAATTGCCTTGCCCCTCATAAACCAAAACAGCATCAACAATCCTGTCAATAAAGTCACGGTCATGACTAACAAGCAATACGGTTCCATCATAATCAGTGATGAGTTCTTGCAGCAGATCAAGTGTCTCAAGATCAAGGTCGTTGGTTGGTTCATCAAGCACCATCAAATTCGATGGAAGTGAAAGCGCCCGCGCAAGCATCACCCGTGCCCGCTCTCCTCCAGAAAGCACATCCAATGGCGTGCGCGCTTGAGCAGGGTCAAATAGAAAGTCCTTCATATAACCAATGACATGTTTGGGTTTACCTGCAACCTCCACCATATCCCCCCCCCCGTTGGTCAAAGCATCTGCCAACGTCCAGTTTGGCTTCAAACTTTCCCGGCTCTGATCTAGAGTGACCATGTCGATATTCGTGCCAATTTTGATCTCGCCAGCGTCCGGTTCCAATTGCCCTGTGAGCATCTTGATGATGGTTGACTTACCAGCCCCATTGGGGCCAACAATCCCAAGCCGGTCTCCTCGAAGCAAACGCACGCTCAGCTCATTAACAATTTGCGCGGGGCCAAAAGATTTAGAGATCTTTTTCGCCTCAACAACAATCTTGCCAGAAACACGCCCTTCACTGGTCTCCATCTTAACGGACCCTTTAGGTCCCCGGTGCTCTCTGCGTTTTTGGCGCAGCGAATGCAAATCCCCAAGCCGTTTTTGATTGCGCTTGCGCCGCGCCGTCACCCCATAACGGAGCCAGTGCTCTTCAGCCACAATCTTGCGGTCAAGTTTGTGGGCTTCCATTTCTTCTTGCTCAAAAACTTCATCTCGCCAAGCTTCAAATTTATCAAACCCCTGCTTCATCAAACGAGAGGTTCCTCGATCAATCCATAAAACAGATTTTGAAACAGTTTCCAAAAACTTCCGGTCGTGACTAATAACAACCAGGGCAGAATTGAGAGAACGCAGTTCTTTCTCTAGCCATTCAATGGCCGGTAAGTCTAAATGGTTGGTTGGTTCATCAAGCAACAAAATATCTGGTGCTGGAGCAAGAGCCTTGGCAAGTGCAGCGCGTCTTTGTTCGCCACCAGAGAGTTGTGTCGTCCCCTCTTTACCTGTCAGTCCTAATTGCTCTAAATAATAGTCTGCCTGGTAAGCATCTTCTTCGCTGACCAAACCACTTCGCGCATAGTCACCTGTTGTCTCAAATTTTGTAAGATCTGGTTCTTGCTCGAGATATTGCATGGTCGTGCCAGGCTGCACAAACCGCTCACCATCATCCATCTCAATCAACCCGGCAGCAATCTTTAGAAACGTGGATTTCCCGCAGCCATTGCGACCAACCAAACAAATACGGTCCCCCTCAAAAATAGACATTTCCGCCCCGGTTAAAATAGGGTTCCCCCCAAAGGTGAGGTGGATATTTTGCAAAGTTAAACGGGGCGGTGCCATAAAAAGTCCTGAGATTAGAAAAAGAATGAAAGATAGCTTCTGATAAAAAACTATTTCTAACGTAACAGGACTGTTTTGGAAAGCATAACTAACCTTAAAAAAGAGCAACCGGTTTTTCGATCATCAAGGCAAAAATGATCATAATAGACAGGAAAGCTGGCCACCCTAAAATAAACCATCGTTTATAAAGCGTATGAAACCGCTGCGGCAAAGCTCCCCCCATTGCGGAAGCTTGTAGGGCGATGTTTTTCATCTCAATTTGCATAAACACAACCGGTATCCAGCAAATACCAATGAAAATATAAAGCGCTATACTCAACAAAACCCAATGATCAAAAAAGCTATATCCAACGCCGTGCACCAAAAGTGCGCCTGTTATGGGCTGAACAAGCACAGCTGTTAACGTAAACATGTAATCTGCTAAAACAACCAAAGGCGCAACACTTGCGATCACCTCAACAGACTTTGAGCGAACAGCAAAGAACATAAAAAACGCAATGCCCATTCCCGTTCCAAATAAAACACACGCCCCTAATATATGCAGATATTTTAATATAAAATAACTCATCGTTTTTCGTGCAACCCCATAAGAATCCAAATTAAGAGAAGAGGTAACAACAAAGAAAACCCCCAACCTAAAAATCCATGAAAACTAGTGACGTAAGTAAACCCCATAACACTTACCCAAATTAACATAAGGCTCTTAATCACCCCGCCAACACGTATCCAGGGTTTAGAAAGAAACATAACGCCGCACATAATGGTCAACAAAGCAAACCCTGCAATTTGATAAAGGTCAGAACTAGCTTTTAATAAAAACAGAGGCGCAAAATCTTTTATTCCCTGAAGCGCTTCAACCCCTTCAAAAATCCAGCTTAGGCCCAAAACCCAACGCAAAAAGGGGAGGAGAAAATAACAGCGCGCAAATTGCCGCTCTACAGCACTCGACTGATGAAGCGCTAAAATTTCAGGAACAGCCAATGTTGGACGGCCCAAAAGTTTCATAAAAGCTGAGCCATCATGTGGCGTGAATAAATCCATCTGCTCTAGAGACGCCGTCCTGATCGGCCCTCTATTACCAAGCATCGAGGCAAAATCACCAACCCACATAACAGGCTTTATCACCCAACGCGGAATAATAATTGGAATGCCCTTTGAAAACCCAAGCCAAGCCCTATAATATTGAATAAGCTCTTTTAAAGTAACGACATCCTGCCCCACAGCATAAACCATCTGCCGAGAAAAAGGGCACTCTATCAACTCACCTTCTTCGACACCTGAACCAGCACTTGAACGCTTCAAAGGAGCTAGCATCTTAACTATGCCATCCGCTAAATCATCAAGTGCAATCGGTTGAAAAGCTTGTGTACCAGGGCCGGGCAAAGGCAAAAACTTTGGCAATCCAGCTAACCCTTGTATGAGCGCCGCACCGCCAATGGACCCAGCGCCTAAAACCAGGTCTGGGCGAATGATCGTCCAGTTTAAGGACGTCTCTTCCAAATAATGTTCGCCAGTAAGTTTACTTGAAGCATATTCAGGCAACCCTTCCACACTGGCCTCTTTATCAAAATGAGGTTCCGCTAGCAGCTCTTCACCAGTCTCACCTTCTTTCGTATGCTCGTCTTCTTTCATATAAGAGGCGTTTGCGTGAGACGCTTTGTATTTACCACCACCAATTTCCTCACGCCCAAGCGTTGTCGCCGAAATATGAATAAAGCGTTTTATAGAGGCTGTCTCAGCACCTTGAAATAAAGCCCGAGCGCCTTCGCCATGAACAAATTGTGCATCATCCTGTAAATCAGATTGCAAAATGCCAACACAATTCACAACCATCTCAAAGCCACGCAACCGCTCAGCCCAGATATCTGGATTGAGATCATTGTTAAAATCACAATAGATCCAGGGAATTGTTGGCACCAACCGCTCAGCCAATTGCAGATCACGCCCAGCGCCGGTCACATCATGCCCTGCACGCAAAAGCGCTTGTACAACACCCCGACCAATAAATCCATAGCCACCGGTTACCAAACATTTCATGGAGTAAACCCCCTACAAAAATTTACATCCCACAAACAAAAACAGCGCCCCTATTGAGCGCTGTAAATAAGTTTAATTCAAGTCTATTTTTAGAAACATCGCTTAAAAGCAACGGATTACACCACATGTAATAAGTCTGAAAAAATAAAAATGTCTACACGAAGAAGGAGTGACGCTACTTCAGCGGTCAGGACATGGCAGCTTTGCTGCCCGGTGCTATTGCGGATGCTAGTGGGCATCTGAAGCACAAAAATGCCGCCCCTCGGAGGCCCACTGCTTCAGCAGTGGAATAGCCGTGAGAGAAATAATACCTTTCTAAGCAGAGCTTAGAAGCGCGGTTGCTGGTGGGCAACCTAAAGCGCCACTAAAATGGTATTTCGTCATCCAATTCTTTTTCAAAATTACTTGGAGCGGCACTTGGTTGAGAATTATCAGCTGGAACTTGTCCCCAGCTTGGCTCACCACCAAAATTGTTGTTCTGGTTATTATTGTTATTCTGATAATTGCCCTGATTGCTAGACTGGCTACTAGATTGTCCGCCCGAGCGACCATCAAGCATGGTCAAATTGCCATTAAACCCTTGCAGCACAATCTCAGTTGTATATTTGTCTTGGCCATTATTATCTTGCCATTTGCGTGTTTGTAGGCTGCCTTCAATATAAACCTTAGCGCCTTTTTTCAAATATTGCTCTGCAACCCGGCACAAACCTTCATTGAAAATAACAACACGGTGCCATTCTGTTTTTTCACGGCGTTCACCAGAGTTTTTATCTTTCCAGCTTTCAGTCGTCGCAATGCTTAAATTCACCACAGGACGGTTATCCTGCATGCGCCGCACTTCAGGGTCGGCTCCAAGATTACCAACCAAAATCACTTTATTAATAGAACCAGCCATTGCTAACTCTCCTTCATATCAAACTTAACTTATGAAACTTAACTGTAAGGCCAGCAAAAAATTAAGCCTGCCAATTTTAACTACTATCACTTGGGTTTAGACCCTAAATCCCCATACCGGCACATTAAAGCAATTTTCTGCGTAAAACTGAGATGCGAGACAATTCTCCACAAACAAATCCATTTTCATCAAGAATTTTTCGCATTTACAAAGAGGTAAACCCCTCAAATCAGCAACAACACGAAAATTCTTGGCCTCTAGGTAAACAAAACGATAACTGTTTCTCAGTTTAAAAAACCGCCCAGCCCAGTAAAAAAAGGCTTATTGACACCTTACGTTCCAATTATGTTCTCAAATTGTTCTAAAATATTGACAATTCTGTCGCTTAATTGTCTCATTCCATGGTACAATTAACCCATTCAGTTCAACTTTCTTTGACAGATATTTTTTAATTCGTTACCCAAAGATTAGAGACTTCTTGTTAAGCTAACAATTAGATGACATACCAATTTACCGTGCAAATCTGTCAAATTGTCTGATAAATTGCCAGATAAATTGAATGTCTCAAAAAATGAAATGTGCGACTTCAGTCTGTAGGGGGACTTAAAAACTGCTCCCCTTTATATTCGGACTTCTTTCAAAATTGAACCCAGAGCATCATAAAATGCCTGGTTCATTGATAGAATAGCTATTGAAAATAGCTGAAGGCACATTTTAAACAAAAGAATCAGTTGAATGGCCCTAACGGGACATACTTAGCAGTCTAGTTCATGCAATGTGATTTAAATCACATACCTGAACAGCTTTTAAATAATATTCTCTAAGTCATAAGAGAAAAATTATTAAAGATGTCAGCTAAGCGAAACCTAAAATAATGAAAACAGAAAAAAGTAACAGCGTAATGAAATCCGAATTCTCAATTAATCAGTCAATGGAAGACCGCCTGGAGCGTTTCTCACGCCAAGGCCGCCCGCTACATAAGGACCAAAAAAGGTTCCTACAGATAGCAGCCATCACAGGCATCTTTTGCGCCATCTGGTTTCTCATTGGCAAACATACACTCCACTTCACACCTGAAAGCTGGGATACTTATCCTGACCGTCTCGCATTCTTAATGAAAGTAATGGTGTTTGTGACGCTGCCACTATTAATGGGTATCACATCAATTGCTTTCCAAAGATTAGATCCAAGAAATGTGATTGGTCAAAAGCTAAGAACCGATACCCCAGCTGATATTAACAAGCGCTTCCTTGCTAACACAATTGAACAAACCCTTCTGTTCTTCTTTGTACACAGCGCCATTGTTTACTATTCACCAGCTGATGAAGCCATTAGTACAATCCTGCTAGCATCACTCTTTATTGTAGGCCGCCTGATTTTCTGGATTGGCTATCACAAAGACAAATTCACCAGAGCATTAGGCTTTGGCATTACTTTCTACCCAATTGTTGGGGCTTATATGTGGGTAATGATCAGAATTATATTCGATTATCACATTCCTCTATAATGGGATTTGAAAATCCTCAACGAATAACAAAAAACCCGTCATCCAACTCAATTGGATGACGGGTTTTTGGTTATTCAGCTAAATTCTATAAATAAACAACTGAGAAAAACAAAACACTCAGATTAAAATCATGTGTTTAAAAACCATCCCTGCGCCGGCGGTGCACTTCAAATAATAGCTTTTCTTGTAAAGAAGGCTTGATCAAATTAAACACACCACATTCAGCTGACTGCATCTGCTTTAAAAAGCTTTCAATATTGCCAGAAAAGTTAGGCTTGGCCACGCGAACAATAATCCCTGCTGTTGTCTCCATACTCACACGAGCATTCTGACAAGCAACATTAATCACAAAGTCAGTATAAACTTTCTGGAAACTTGTCTGATCAGCTTGTTCGAATTGAATTTTAAAACCAGACCAGGCTTTAAAATCCTTACTTTGCTTCCATGCATCAACACTCTTCTTAGATAAAAGATCATTCATTTTATCCCTGAGTTCTTTGCTAATTTTATTAGTTAAAGTCTTCTTCAAGGCTTTTATCGCTACATCACTAGGTGGTTCAACATTCATATTAGCAAAATAAACAGGAGCTGAAGCATCTATCGTTGGTGGTAATGGCCCCCAAATTTCAGATGAAGAAAAATCAGCCCCACCAATTTCAGCGTCTGTAAAATTAGTTCCAAACAGATCTGCCAAAGTTAAATCAGCCACGTTTAATTGCGCAGTCTCAAACGAAACACCCTGCAATTGAGCAAGAGAAAAAATCGTTCCTTGCAAATTCGCATTGCCAAAATTACTCCCCAGTGCTATCGCACCAGAAAAATCAGCACCCTGCATTTGCGCACCAAAGAAGTTACTCTCAGGCATCACAGCATTCACGAAAGAAGCCTGTCCACCTTTAGCAGATTCAAATGAGCTTTGTGAAAGTATAGCCCAATCAAAACGAGTCCCTTCAAGTAAGGCGTTATTAAATTTAGTCCCACGAGAATAAGTTGAACGAAAATCAGCAAATCTTAAATCAGCGGAAGAAAAATCAGCTTCTCCCAATTGCGCACAACCACGTTTTTGAAAACCTTCAACAGTTGCATTCGCCAAATCTTCTTCTTGCAACTCTGTGCAACCAAATTTGGCTTTTTTCAAAACCGCACCAACAAGCTTAGCATTCCCAAGCAAAGTATTTGTAAAATCAGCACCTTGTAAATCAGATCGGCTTAAATCTGCATAGCGCAAATTCCGCCCCCGCAGAGAAATTGTCACATCTTCAGAAGCAGAATCTTGAGTGGTCACCAAATCCTCATCAACAACAATCAAGTTGCGATGAAACATATTTTTAAAGCCACTGGCAGTATGGCCAGTGTTAGAGAAGAAATAAGCAGTCGGTGAGAATATTTTAGATGTTACCACACCATCTTTTTTATTTGTAACTTTCTGAATAACCGTTTTAGTAAACCCATCAAACTTGCTCAATTGGCGGTCAATCCACTCATCTGGGAATGTCGCTACACAAACAGAGAAGAACAAACCAAACAGCACAGCTATGAGTGTGACATAGAAATTCGTTGCGTTTTGCGTACTGGTCCGTGCCAAGGCTTGCCAAAAATTTGCGTTTGGCTTGCGCAAGAAAATACCAACGCCAAGCAAAATGATAATCTCTACCATAAAGAAAATCCGGTGCGCCCAGGTAATCCCTTCATTATGATAAGGCAAGAACGTCACCTGAAAATAAAGAATGAGAAACACAGGCAACAACACCAGCGATAACCAAACCATGCCATGCAAGAACATAGCAAAAACAGCGCTTCGATTTGAACCAGCCAGGGCTTGTGTGTAGAAATAACTATGCAGCTCTAACCGCAACGGATGCCGTCTTTTTCCGCGCCAACTCTCATCCTCAACCAAGATGTCATCAAGCTCAATAATTTTTCGAGAAAGCAAAACATGCTGCACAAGCAAGCCAAAATGCACAAAAAGCAAGACCAAAGGGCCAAAAAGAAAAAAGCTATCAAGCCTCAAAGCAATTCCAAGAAAGGGAAGCACAACCGGTGCGTTTAATAACAAATCTTTATGAGAAACACTTGCCGCCGCAATGAATAAATAGGCAAGGAGTGCTAGAAAAAACAACCAGCCATTTCGGGCTGCAATACTTGCCTCGTTAACGGACATAAGCAAAGAACGGGCTGTTCCCTTTAACGTCTCATCCCCAACAGGTTTCACATGACCAGGCTGTACATGACCAGTATTCACGATTACTTACTCCCACACCAATAACGCATAGCTATACATAACTTTAGTGGCCACTTTAGCCGATCCAAATGAAAAAGAGAACATCCTCATTTATTTCTATTTATTACTGTGTATTTTGAGTGACGGACTAAAATCCTAAAAATCAAACAAATATAAAGACATCCTTCCACTCAAAAGTGCAAATATAACCCATATATAGATAGCTAAGGCTGCAAAAAACAATTGAACATCGCTTATTAGCACCACCAAAAATGATTGAAACAGGATATATCGCAATTTCCAAAAAGACGGCTTGCATTTAACAAGTCTGAAGATTAAAAAACAACCGATAGCACATTAACATATTACTTTCTTTACGAATAAGGGAGTGCTCTTCTAAGAGCACGCACATGACGCCAGGGGCGTCCGGCGCAAGCGCCGCACCTCGTAGGCCTGCAGCTTCAGCTGCAGAATAGCCGTGAGAGAAAACAGAGAAGCACTTAGAATGTCAAAGAATATTACTGTTCGCGGCGCTCGTGAACATAATTTAAAAAATGTGACAGTTGAGTTGCCCCGTGAAAAGCTCATTGTATTCACTGGTCCCTCAGGCTCAGGAAAATCCTCACTTGCCTTTGACACAATATATGCCGAAGGACAGCGCCGTTATGTAGAAAGCTTGTCGGCTTATGCCCGCCAATTTTTGGAAATGATGCAAAAGCCAGATGTCGATGCCATTGAAGGTCTGTCTCCTGCCATTTCAATTGAACAAAAAACCACATCCAAAAACCCACGCTCGACCGTAGGCACCGTCACAGAAATTTATGATTATCTACGTTTGCTTTTTGCTCGTATTGGCATTCCTTATTCACCAACAACCGGCTTGCCCATCTCAAGCCAAACGGTCACTCAAATGGTCGACCAAATCATGGAACTCAAAGAAGGCACAAGAGCCTACCTACTTGCGCCTATCATCAGAGGCCGCAAAGGCGAATATAGAAAAGAATTCGCAGAGCTCATGAAAAAGGGCTTTGGACGTGTAAAAGTTGACGGTCAGTTTTATGAAATAGCCGACGTCCCGGCATTAGATAAAAAATTCAAACATGATATTGATGTAGTCGTCGATCGCATCATCGTACGTGCTGACATTGCCTCAAGACTAGCAGACAGTTTAGAAACCGCGCTAGAACTAGCCGATGGTCTCAGCATCCTAGAATTAGCTGATCCGGCTAAAGAGCCAGAAGATCAAGAGCGGTTAATCTTTTCAGCCAACTTTGCCTGCCCAGAATCTGGCTTTACTATTGAAGAAATCGAACCAAGACTTTTTTCTTTCAACAACCCTTTCGGCGCTTGCCCAAAATGTGATGGCCTAGGCACACAATTAAAATTCGAAGCAGATCTGGTCATCCCAAATCCGAAACTAAGTTTGAAAGACGGCGCAATCCAACCCTGGGCTAAAACAGGCAACACCTCTCCCTATTATGCTCAAACTCTGGAAGCTATTTCAAAACATTACAAAGTCCCCATGACTAACTCCTGGGAAAGCCTGAGCGAAGAGATGCAATCAACCATTCTTTATGGCTCTGGTAATGAAGAAATTACCTTCAAATATGAAGATGGCACCAGAAGCTTCAAAACAAAAAAACCGTTTGAAGGCGTGATTAACAACATCGATCGCCGCTGGCGCGAAACAGAGTCTAATTGGGTCAGAGAAGAACTATCAAAATACCAATCAGCTCAACCCTGTGCACATTGCGGCGGCGCCCGTTTAAAACCGCAAGCGTTAGCTGTAAAAATCAACGATCAACACATTGGTGACATTGCCGAAATGTCAATCAAAGAAGGATTAAAGTGGGCAACTGATCTCCCCCCTCACTTGAGCAAGAAACAACTGCAAATTGCAGAACGAATTTTAAAAGAAATTCGTGAACGCCTAAACTTCCTCAATGATGTCGGCCTTGATTATCTTTGCCTTTCACGAAATTCCGGCACCCTCTCTGGCGGAGAAAGCCAGCGCATTCGCTTAGCCTCTCAAATAGGATCCGGGTTAACAGGCGTACTCTATGTATTAGATGAACCCTCAATCGGCCTACATCAACGCGACAACGCCATGCTATTGGAAACATTGAAAAATTTAAGAGACCTTGGCAACACAGTCATCGTTGTCGAACATGATGAAGACGCTATTCTAGCAGCTGATCATGTGCTTGATATCGGCCCTAAAGCTGGTATCCATGGCGGAGAAATAGTCGCCGCAGGCACACCTAAAAAAATCATGTCCACCAAAAAGAGTGTGACAGGACAATACCTCACTGGTGAAAAATTTATCGCGCCCCCACAAAACAGACGGCAACCAGATGCAAGCCGTCAAATCACAGTCAAAGGGGCTAAAGAAAACAACCTCAAGAACATTTCAGCCAGCATTCCAATGGGGCTTTTCACTTGTCTAACGGGTGTTTCTGGCGGAGGAAAATCAACGTTCCTCATCGAGACTTTATATAAAGCAACAGCGCGCAAGTTAAATAACGCCCGCCATGTGCCAGGTGAACATGAGAGCATAGAAGGCCTCGAGCAACTCGACAAAATCATCGACATTGATCAATCTCCAATTGGCCGAACGCCGCGCTCTAACCCCGCCACCTATACAGGCGCATTTACACACATCAGAGATTGGTTCGCGGGCTTGCCTGAATCAAAAGCACGTGGCTACAAACCGGGTCGTTTCTCCTTTAACGTTAAAGGCGGACGCTGCGAAGCCTGCCAGGGTGATGGTGTCATTAAAATTGAAATGCACTTCTTGCCAGATGTTTATGTGACATGCGACCAATGTAAGGGCAAACGTTATAATCGCGAAACCCTGGAAGTCCAGTTCAAAGGAAAATCCATCGCAGATGTTTTAGACATGACAGTTGAAGAAGGCGCAGAGTTCTTCAAAGCCGTCCCTTCTGTTCGTGATAAAATGGAGACCTTAAACCGCGTTGGCCTCAGCTACATTAAAATCGGCCAGCAAGCCACAACCCTTTCTGGCGGCGAAGCCCAGCGCGTAAAACTAGCCAAAGAACTCTCCAAACGAGCAACGGGGCGCACATTCTACATCCTTGATGAACCAACCACCGGCCTTCATTTTGACGATGTCGCCAAATTACTAGAAGTGCTGCATGAACTTGTCGAGCAAGGCAATACAGTCGCTGTCATTGAACATAATCTGGAAGTGATTAAAACCGCAGACTGGATCATTGACCTCGGTCCTGAAGGCGGGGATGGTGGCGGCGAAGTCGTAGCAGTTGGTCCGCCAGAAGAAATCGTCAAAGAAAAAAGAAGCTACACAGGTCAATTCTTAAAAGAATTACTAGAGAGACGCCCTATTTCACAAGATAAAACCGTGAAAAACTCAAACGCATCTCAGAAAACAAAACCCGCGCCTAAAAAGAAAGCTGCAAAAACAACATCAAAACCTGCAGCAAAACCAACAACCAAAACAACGGCAAAAGTAAAATCAACAAGAAAAACAACACCTAAGAAGAAAGCAACAAAACAGACAACTTGATAAAAATTGCTAATCTCATGATAAAGACCTGATCTTAACTTTGCCTGAAAAAGAACTTGCTCAGAGATGAGATGCCTTCTACCCTTCTTATTACAATCATAAGGGAGGTACTGAATGCGCAATTTGTTAAAATCATTTTGTCCAAATATCGCAAATCTAATTCTATCAACTCTGGCAATCATTGTGGCCACCACAATTACCCTCACTAGCGCAACAGCTCATGGCCCAACACGCCAAAAAGTCACCAAAAAAGTAGAGATAAACGCCAGCCCGGCTCAAGTATGGGCTGCCGTTAAAAACTTTGACAACATGAATTGGCACCCAGCCATAGAAAAAACCACCGGCAAAGGTGGAAACGCAATTGATGCTACCCGCCAGCTAACCTTAAAAGGCGGCGCAACCATTGATGAAGTCCTTTATAAATATAGCGAAGAGAAAATGAGCTATTCATATCGGATCACAAAAGTGGATGTAAAAGTCCTTCCCATAAACAATTACTCATCTCACTTGACGGTTGAACCCGTTGAAGGATCTGACGGCAAAAAATCAACCGTCACCTGGAAAGGCGCATTCTATCGTGGTTACATGAACAATGATCCACCCGAAAATCTAAATGATGCCGCCGCAATAAAAGCTGTAACCGGTGTTTATGAATCTGGCCTAGCCGCTTTAAAGAAACAAATTGAATCAGGCTCTTAAAATTATCAAGAAAGTTCACAAAAAGAATAACTGGCATCATACTTTCAGCTTCCCAGAGAACTTAAATAGTTTCCTGGGAAGAACAACTTTTTTTATCTTTTTATTCTTTGCCAATCTACAAACTTCAAAAGCGGCAGAAGCTTATATCACAAACCAAACAGACAGCACTGTCACGGTTATTGATCTAACGTCTTTAAAACAAACTCATTCTATCCAAATTGGCGGCAAGCCAGCGGGCATTGCAGTCAGTGGGCAAGGTGACTATGCCTATATCTCCAGTACAGAAGGCAAATACATCTCAAAGCTGGATTTAAAAACCAAACAAGTCACAAAACTCACTCAATTATCAAGCGCCCCCCTAGGCATCGCCACTCACCCAAACGGCAAATGGCTCTATGTAGCTGATTGGTACAAACACCTAATTTATGTCATTGACGCTGCCAATGGTATGATCACAGCTCGCATTCCAGTTGGCAAATCTCCCTCTGGTCTTGACCTGTCACCAAATGGCAAATGGCTTTATTCAACAGATAGAGATGACAATCAGGTTTCAGTCATCAATACGACAACAAACAAAGTCACAGCCACAATAAAAACTGGCATCCGCCCCTTTGGCATCACAGTGAATAAAGAAGGCACAAAAGCCTATACTGCCAATGTCAAAAGCCATGATGTCTCTATCCTGGATTTAAAAAACAACAAATTACTCAAATCCGTCAAAGTCGGCAAACGTCCCTATGCCGTAGCATTGGCTAAGAACAAAGCCTTTGTGACAGACCAATATAATGAAACTGTAAGCGTCATTGATCTCTCCTCAAATGAGCGGATCAAGCTAATTGATGTTGGAGAATACCCGGAAGGCATAGCACCAGGGCCAAATGGAAAATATGTCTACGTCGCCTGCTGGTTTTCTAATTTATTGATGAAAATTGATACAACCACTCTTAAAGTTGTAGGAGAGGTCAAAACCGGCGATGGCCCCAGAGCCTTTGGGCGGTTTATACTTAAGTAAGTGCCTTTGGGCGATTTATCTTAAATTGAGCCTTTGGGCGATTTATCTTAAATTGAGCCTTTGGGCACTTCATACTAAAATAAACCCTTGAACACTTCATCAATAACGAAGCCTTACCAAGAGAAACAAAACAAACGAATCACTTCAAACTACTCACCACCCGTCAACAAGAAATATCACTCAAAGCCCCTTTCCCACATAAAAACATGGCCCTAGTCATTCTCCTTTGAAAACCTCAAAATATAGGGCAAGATATTTTTTTAATTTTTTCCCCCACCTGTGAATATGGGGGACAGTGCTCAACAGTCACTACAGAAACCATCAAAATTTTGTAAATTACACCCATGCAAGACATAGCCATAAAACAAAATGACCAATCAACAGAAGTCAAAGCCGACATCGATGATCTTCCATTTCGGCTTGCCCCACATAATATTCAGGCAGAACAAGAGCTTCTGGGTGCAATATTAATTAATAATGAAGCCGCAGACCGCGTTTCAGGTTTTTTATCTGAAGAACATTTCTTCGATCCCCTACACGCGCGTATTTTCGAAACAGCTAGCCGACTCATTCAAAGTGGTAAGCAAGCCACGCCAGTTACCCTCAAAACATATTTTGAGAGTGAAGAATCATTGGGTGAAATCACAGTCCCCCAATATCTCGGACGCTTGGCTGCCAACGCGACATCTATTATTAATGTCAAAGATTATGGCCAAACCATTTATGACCTCTCTGTACGCCGCGCCCTGATTAACATTGGCGAAGATATGGTCAACACAGCTTACGACAGTGGAGTAGATCAACCACCAGAAGAGCAAATCAGCGCCTCAGAACAATTGCTCTATTCCCTCGCTGAACAAGGCAAATACGGCTCTGGCTTTTGCTCCTTTAAAGATGCGATCGCAGACGCCATCGAAATGGCTAACAACGCTTACCTTAGAGATGGTGGCCTCTCAGGCGTATCAACAGGTCTTTCAGATCTTGATCAAAAAATGGGTGGCTTGCAAAAATCTGACCTCATCGTTTTAGCCGGTCGTCCGTCAATGGGTAAAACAGCGCTTGCAACCAACATCGCCTTCCAAATAGCCAATGCTCATAAAGCCGAACAACAACCAGACGGCTCAATGAAAGATACAGATGGCGCTGTTGTCGCATTTTTCTCACTCGAGATGTCAGCCGAACAATTAGCAACACGGATCATTTCAGAACAAGCAGAAATTCCATCAGAGAAAATTCGCCGTGGTATGATCGACGAAACTGATTTCCGCAAATTGGTTGAAAAATCTCAGGCACTCAACGAAGTCCCGTTATATATCGACCAAACCGGTGGCATCTCCATCGCCCAACTTTGCGCTAGAGCTCGCAAATTAAAACGCCAAAAGAACTTAGGCGTCATCATCATTGACTACCTCCAGCTTCTTTCTGGTTCAAAAAGAACCGGCGAAGGCAGAGTGAACGAAGTAACAGAAATCACGACCGGTCTGAAAGCTTTGGCCAAAGAACTCGAAGTTCCGGTAATCGCTCTCTCTCAGCTGTCTCGTCAGGTTGAAAACAGAGACGACAAACGCCCACAACTATCAGACCTTCGTGAATCAGGCTCGATCGAGCAGGATGCTGACGTAGTGATGTTTGTGTACCGCGAAGAATATTACGTCTCGCGCGCCCAACCATCAGAATCAGACGTAGAAGCCACAGTAAAATGGCAGGACGAAATGGCCCAAGTTGAAGGCAAAGCCGAAGTTATCATCGGCAAACAACGCCACGGCCCAACAGGCACAGTAAGGCTTGCTTTTAACGGCAACTACACCCGCTTCTCAGACCTAATAGAAGACGACCACATGCCCTATAGAACAGACTGACATGCTATCATGTTTAATTATAACTAATGGCACTAGTCTGAAAAGCGCTTGGAATAGTCGTGAGAGGTATAACGACGGTTGCTTTTCCTAGTTATAGTGGGCAACCTAGATTTGAAAATGATATCTAGATAAACGAAGAAGGAGCACGGCCCCGTCAGGGCCGAGGGACATGACGCCAGGGGCGTCCGGCGCAAGCGCCGCCCCTCGGAGGCCCAAGCGCGATTAAGCGCTTGGTATAGCCGTGAGAGAAAAAGAGATTCCCAAAAAAGCTACATATAGTTGCCAGCAATGCGGTAATATAACCACCCAATGGGCCGGCAAATGCTCGGCTTGCGGTGAGTGGAACTCCATTGTAGAAGAAAGTGCAGAACCCATTGCCGTTGCTGGTCAAAAGTCAGCTCCAAGACGCAAACGCTCTGGAGTGGCTTTAGAGACCTTTGATGGCGAAGAGCAAATCATCAAACGCTATCCAACCAATTTTAGCGAACTTGATCTTGTTACAGGCGGTGGCCTTGTGCCCGGTTCTGCCATTTTGGTTGGCGGCGACCCTGGCATTGGCAAATCAACCCTCCTTACTCAATTGGCTGCAAATCTGGCCAATCAAAACAAACGCGTGCTATATTTCTCAGGTGAAGAAGCAACTGCACAAGTCCGGCTAAGAGCAGACCGCCTCGGCGTTAAAAAAGCAAAAGTTGAACTCGCCGCTGAGACAAATTTAGAAGCCATTCTCGCAACCATCAGTGAAGGTGATACCCCATCCCTTTGCATCATAGATTCTATCCAAACCTTATGGACAGATACAGTAGATGCAGCCCCAGGTACCGTCACCCAGTTGCGCGCAACAACTCACTCGCTTATACGCTTGGCTAAAAAGTCAAACATCTGTCTCATCCTTGTTGGCCACGTCACTAAAGAAGGCGCCATCGCGGGCCCAAAAGTCATCGAACATATGGTCGACACTGTGCTTTATTTTGAAGGCGAGCGCGGCGCACAATTTCGCATCTTAAGGGCACAGAAAAACCGCTTCGGCCCAACAGATGAGATCGGCGTTTTCGAAATGCGCGATAATGGGTTGAACGAAGTCACCAACCCATCTGAAATTTTCTTAAGCAACCGCAATGAAAAAGGACCGGGCACATCTGTATTTGCAGGCATTGAAGGCACAAGGCCGGTCTTAGTTGAAATACAAGCTCTCGTTGCTCCCTCACCGTTTGGCACACCAAGGCGTGCCGTCATTGGGTGGGACAGTGGGCGCTTAAACATGATACTGGCTGTGCTGGAAAGTCGTTGTGGGATCGTTCTCGGCAAACATGATGTCTACCTAAATATAGCAGGCGGTATGAAAATCAACGAACCCGCCGCAGACTTAGCCGCCGCCGCTGCGCTGATGTCAGCTTTTGTCAATAACCCCTTGCCCGATGAGGCTGTCTTTTTTGGCGAAATTAGCTTATCTGGTGGAATAAGACGTGTCAGTCACACAAGTCAGAGACTAAGAGAAGCCGAAAAACTAGGCTTTTCATCCTGTTTTATCCCTGAAAATAACAAACAAACCGGAGATGTGACAATTAGGTGTCAAGCGATTAAGCATTTATCCGAAATTGCAAAAATTGTTTCATAATGTCTATCCATTCGAGTAAAACTACAATAAACCAGACTTAAAACCACTCAAAATGGGTTTTTAAGACCTAAATGACAGACTTAGACGCTAGAAATCTAAAGTTTTTTGGTTTACTTTCAGATCTCCTGTAAAATGAATGATTAGTCATCAAAAATCTCATATTTACCTTTATTGAGGCTATGATATTAGACTAAGTTTTACAGTTAGAGTATGAGTTAAAAAGTAAAATAAAGTATAGAGGAACTTGCCATGCTAGGGCCGTTGACATTTCTTGATGCAATATTACTAGGTATCGCGCTAATTTCAGGAATGCTTGCCATGTACCGTGGCCTCACAAGAGAAGTTCTCTCCATTCTGTCATGGGCACTAGCTGCTGGAGCCGCTGTTGTTTTTGGCCTTTTTTACAGACACACAGCAAATGACCTGGCTGTTTCTTTAGGAATAGATAAAACAATTGCACTGGCACTTTGTCTCATACTGCTCTTTCTCATCATCTTAATCGTAGTGCATTTCATCACTTCAAAATTCTCAGATACAGTGTTAGACAGCCGCGTTGGTGCATTAGATAGAACCCTAGGCTTTATTTTTGGTCTGGGCCGCGGCTTCATCCTGGTTGTTATTCTTTATTTTTTCGGCGCATTTCTTGAGCCAAAGGTAGAAAATCATCCTAAATGGGTTACAGAATCCCTCTCGCTACCTTATATAGTTGATACAGGGAATTTTATTACCAACGTCATGAAGAAAGTCATGCCGGATAAAATTGAAATTCCCGACTTAAATAGCGACACAGAACAACAAAGTTCAGTGAGTAGTAATAAAAATAAGTTTGCCTAATTGCAGTCAAAGGCTTAAGGGCAACCATAAATAAAAAAACTCTCCGCTCTGTTCATGATTATAAGGGCGGTGTGAAACATCCAATGGTTTATCTAAACCAATAAATTGGCAGCAAACACAAATGTTTAAAGATATGCGCGGCTTCAAAGAATTTCAGGCTAAATTAGCCACACCAAACCCATATGTAACACCAACAGGCATTCCCTTCCTTGAGGAAGATCGCCTCAAGGAAGAATGTGGCGTTTTTGGCATTTTCAACCATCCAGATGCTGCAGCGATCACTGCATTAGGGCTTCATGCCCTCCAGCATCGTGGCCAAGAGGCTGCAGGCATTGTTTCTTTCGATGGCTCTCAATTCCAGGCTGAAAGACGCATGGGACTTGTCGGTGATAACTTTAACAAACGCAATATTATCGAACGACTAGAGGGCAAAAACGCTGTTGGTCACGTGCGCTACTCAACAACCGGCGACACCATCATGCGCAATGTTCAACCCTTGTTTGCAGAACACTCTTCAGGCGGCTTTGCTATTGGCCATAATGGTAACCTAACAAACGCCATTACTTTGCGAAAAGAACTCATTAGCGATGGTGCCATTTTCCAATCAACAAGTGACACAGAAGTTCTACTGCATCTATTAGCCCGCAGCAAAAGAGAAAGCTTCATTGATCGCTTCACAGAAGCCGTATTGCAACTCGAAGGCGCCTTTGGCATCGCCTGCCTTACCAATAAAAAACTCATTGGAGTTAGAGATCCATTAGGTATCCGCCCACTTCTTTTGGGTCGCTTAGGTGAGAGCTGGGTTCTTGCTTCCGAGACCTGCGCTTTTGACATAGTCGGCGCTGAATATGTTCGTGAAGTTGAAAATGGCGAAATCATCATGATCACAGAAAATGGGGTTGAAAGCTATCACCCCTTCACAAAACAAGATGAACGCCCCTGCATATTTGAATATATTTATTTCGCCCGCCCAGACTCAATCGTTGGCGGCAAGAGCGTTTATGAAGTTAGAAAAAGAATGGGAGAGGAGCTTGCAAAAGAATCTGCTGTTGATGCAGATGTGATCATTCCTATCCCTGACTCAGGTGTTCCCGCAGCCATCGGCTATGCATCCACCGCAAAAACACCTTTTGAGCTTGGCATTATCCGCAATCATTATGTCGGCCGCACCTTCATCGAACCATCGCAACAAATTCGTCAACTCGGCGTAAAGCTAAAGCACTCAGCCAATAGAGCCATGGTTGAAGGCAAACGTGTTGTCCTCATCGATGATAGTGTCGTTCGCGGCACCACATCTGTTAAGCTTGTATCTATGATGTATGAAGCCGGCGCTAAAGAAGTTCACATGCGCATTTCAAGCCCGCCGATCACTCATCCTGATTTCTATGGCATTGACACACCAGACCAGGCAAAACTACTGGCTGCCAATTACGATATTGAAGGCATGAGAAAATATATGGGCGCAAAAACCCTGGCCTTCATTTCTGTTGACGGTATCTATCGCGCAATGGGCTATGACAAACGAAACAATGAAGCGCCCCAATTCACGGATCATTGCTTCACTGGTGATTACCCAACCCGCTTAACGGATAAAACAGGAGAAGAACAACCCCACCTCTCCCTATTATCAGAAGTGATCTAATTTCTTATCTAAACCAGTCTTATCCCAAAAAAACCTGTGCACACATTCCAAGTTTGGCATTAAATTCACAATCTTGACGAATTTATGCTGTTTAACGATTGAAATTGTTACAAAAACCAAACTTAAAAGCCATGATGAATTTGTAAAAAACACTAAATTTAAAACCCTATAATAATCAACGGGGTAACAAACATGGGACAATTTAGCAGGTCCCATCCTATCAATTTTATCTCATCCAAACCTACTAAATCAAAAACAAAGAATTATATAAAATATAATGTTTGAGGAGAACACATTATGATTTTAAACAATCTTACCAAGGGTGTTGCATTAGCGGCCCTTACGACAACGATCGGGACATTTTCAACAACAGCCCAGGCATTCGACCTTTATTTCGATGTTTATACTGGCGAAAAAACGGGTGCTTATTACAATAAAATTTGCCCCGCAATAAAAAAAGAAGCCTCTAAAAATGGCGTTGAGCTAAATTGTAAAACATCAGCTGGTTCACTAGATAATCTTGATAAAGTGCTAGATAAACCAAGTAATTTTGGTCTATCTCAATTTGATCAATTCGCTTTGAAATATAGCAATCAATCTAACCAAACAGTCTACACACCCATCCACGATGACATCGGAACAGAATGTTTGTTCATGGTGACAAACAACAAACTCATCAGCAATTTTGGCGATGTTGTTGCAAGCGCACCATATCTAAACTTCATCCTGCCACCAGAAAAATCTGGTCATGCGGGAACATTTAAATATCTACAATCAATTGACCCTGATGGCCTCGGCAAAGCGACTAAAGTTAGCTTCGCTAGCAGCACTGAAGACGCCATCACTCAAACTTTAACCTCTAAAGACAATGTCACCCTTTTTGTCCAAACAGCTGATCCGAAAAGTGCTTTGTTTTCATTAGTAAACAAAAACAAAGGCCACTTCGTACCAGTCATTTCAAAGGAAGTCTTAGCTCAGGTTGTTAAAGGCACAAAAGTTTACAGAGCTCAGGAAACAGCAGTTTCTAATCCTAAATGGCATAAATCAGGAACAAAGGTAATTACATCATGTACACCGATTATGCTCTTCACTGGTAAGTCATTAAAAATCCAAGACACCGCACAAAAAACAGCTCATGAAAAAGCCATTGCAAAACTAACAGCAATCCCAGCTGAAAAGCTACGTCCTCAACAAGGATGGTTCTCTAAGCTTTGGAACAATTCAAAAGCCCTTTCAGCCAAAGGTGTTGAAGGCCTTGTTGACACAGCTGAAAAAGCTAAAAAAGCTTCAAGCCCTTACCTTAGCAAAGCAAAAACAGCTACAGAGCCGTATGTTGAAAAAGCCAAAGATGTCACTAAAGATGTGATTGATGCAGCTAAACCAACATACGACGCAGCAAAAGAGAAAACAAAAAAAGCAATTGACGCAGCTAAACCAGCTTTGGATGTTGCAAAAGAGAAAACCAAAGAAGCCATTGAAGCAGCTAAGCCAACATATGAAGCCATCAAGGAAAAAACTCAGGAAATTGGCAAAAAAGCTTATGACCAGGCATCTGACCTTGTAAAAGGTACAGAAAAAGAAGCGGCAAAAGAAATGGAAGCTCCAAAAGCTGCCGAATAAATTTCTCAATAAAACTTGAAAAGCTAAAACCTAGCCTGAATATATAGAACCGAGGATGTCAGTGACCAACTGTCAGCCTCGGTTTTTTATTGCCAAAAGTGTTGATTTTGCTAAAAACAACATTTCCCACCATGAAGCAGTAACGCACTCAAAATAAGAAGCACCAAAAGGAGATAACAAGTGAGCAAGCCCTTAGAAAATAAAACAGCCCTTATCACAGGCGCAACACGAGGTCTTGGATACTCACTTAGTTTAGAATTAGCAAAAAGCGGAGCTCATATTATAGCAACAGGCCGCACAGTTGGTGCTTTAGAGGACCTTGATGATGAAATCAAAAAAATCGGCGGCACAGCCACATTAGTTCCATTAGATTTGTTAGAAGAAGAAACACTAGATGGCATCGGCCCATCTTTGTTTTCAAAATTCAAAAAGCTAGACATTTTTGTCGGTAATGCAGCTTATCTCGGCGCTTTGTCACCAACATCACATTTTAAAAATGCAGAATGGAATAAAGTCCTTGGCACAAACCTAAACGCAAATTGGCAACTTATACGTTCTCTCGATCCACTACTAAAACAAGCTGAAAATAGCACAGCACTATTCATAACCGACGATGAAATCACTGAGAATTCTCCAGCTTATTGGGGACCATACGCTGCCTCAAAAGCCGGCCTCGAAGCTCTAGTCAAATCCTATGCAAACGAGTGCAATGAAACCAACACAAAAGTGCAGCTTTACTCACCCTGCCCCATGGCAACCAATTTAAGAAGAAAAGCATACCCGGGTGAAGACCAGTCAAACCTGACGGAACCAGAAGAAGTCGCCCAAGCAATCACAAGCCATATCATGAATAACGAAGCACCAAATGGTGCCCATATTAAATTTGGTCAAGAGTAAGTTGTCACCAGATCAAAATTCGATAACCATGCCATCATAAGCTGGTTCAACGTGAGATGGCAGTTGATCTTTCAATGTCTGATAATCAAGATCAACATGCAAATGAGTTAAGATCGCACGCTTTGGTTTATAAGTCTCAATAACTTCTAAAGCTTGTTCAACAGTAAAGTGACAGGGGTGAGGCGTCTCACGCAGAGCATCAAGAATAAGAACATCCAAACCTTCAAGATATGGCAAAGACCGGTCAGGAAACGAGCTAACATCTGTGCAATAACAAAGGGGACCAAAGCGAAACCCTAGTGAGTGCGCATTGCCATGATGCTGATAAAACGGAGTGGTCTCAATCACTCCAGCATCACCATCAATCAAAAGAGGCTTATCTAACTCCAACTCACTCCCATCTAAAATAGGTACATAATTCGAATCTTCAGGAAGCTCAAAACAATAACGAAACTTGGCATATAAATCTTCACCAGTTTTTTTATCATAATAGACCGGCAAACGTCTTTTGAGGTTAAAATAAACAACCCGCAAATCATCAATCCCATGAATATGGTCAGCATGGCTGTGAGTATAAGCAACAGCATCAACAGTGCTGATATCTGCTGTAAGCAATTGTTCGCGAATATCAGGAGACGTGTCTATGAGCAATCGAGTACAAGCATCACCTTCAAACTTCTCGATAAGAGAAGAACTTCTCAAGCGGCGGTTCTTAGGCTCCGCGGGGTCACAGGCTCCCCATTCATTGCCAATGCGAGGCACACCACCAGAAGATCCAGATCCAAGAATTGTAAACCGATAACTCATAGAAAACCTTCGTTCAAACATCTAGGCTTAAGTAACTGCAATTGACCCAATTTAGCTACGAGGGTCAGGCACTTTGGAAAACAACCTGAAGAAATTATCACTGGTCACCTTCGCAATTTCACTGGAACTTAATCCCCGTGTCTCTCCAAGCACGCTAGCTGTGTGGGCAACGTAAGACGGCTCATTAGGCTTTCCTCTTTTGGGCACAGGCGCCAAATAAGGGGCGTCCGTTTCAACTAGGATCCTATCAACAGGCAAACTAGCAGCAACAGCGCGCAACTCTTCAGATTTCTTAAAAGTAAGCACCCCAGAGAATGAAACATACCCACCAAGAGACACAGCAATATCAGCTAAATTCTGTGACGCAGTGAAACAGTGAAGTAAAAAAGGAAACGCCCCATTTTCCATCTCTTCTCTCAAAATGTTGGCCGTATCTTCTTCCGCATCTCGTGTGTGAATAACCAAAGGTAATCCAGTTTCACGCGCCACGGCAATATGAGCCCTAAATCCCTTCGCCTGATCAACAGGGTCGCCATTATCATAAAAATAATCAAGACCTGCTTCACCAATGGCAACCACTTTCGGATGATCAGTATGAGCTAAAATATCATCAAACCCTAGGTCTTTTTCTTCACTAGCATTATGAGGGTGAGTACCAACGGAGCAAAAAACATTTTCATTCTGCTCGGCTATTGGGAGTATCTTATCCATTTGCCTAATGCGAGTGCTGATGGTCACCATCAACCCAACACCCGCCTCCAAGGCTCGCGCACGAACTGCCGGCACATCCTCAATCAGCCCCGGAAAATCCAAATGACAATGACTATCAACCAACATGTTATCACTCATAGCGTTAAGCTGTTCCTTCAGGTTCAACATATCTTGGAAACACAGGCTCTGGTTTTTCTAAAACCAAATCAGCTGATAATCTCCCAGCTTCTCCAAGTGAAGAAAAATCTCTCTTGTCTTCAGCTTGTTGTAAATGATCAAGTAATTTCGCAGAGCCAAGCGGAATAAAAGGCTGCGCCAAAATAGCAACCTGTCGAATAACTTCAGCAGTCACATAAAGCACAGTCGCCATACGATCCGGATCAGTTTTCTTCAAAGCCCACGGTTCTTGCCCTGCAAAATATTTATTCGCATCACTTACCACTTTCCAAATCAACTCAACAGCCTTATGCAGCGCCATTTTATCAATAGCCGCTGTCACGTCAGGTAAAAGCCCATCAACTTGGTTTAAAATGGCTTTGTCATCATCTGTTAATTCACCAGGCGCTTTGACTACACCATCTAAATTTTTAACAAGCATCGATAAAGAGCGCTGTGCTAAGTTACCAAGGTCATTGGCAAGATCTGCATTAACGCGGTTCACAATCGCTTCATGCGTATAATTGCCATCATTGCCAAAAGGAACTTCTCTCAAAAAGAAATACCTAACCTGATCAACACCAAAATGCTCAACCAGATCAGTAGGACTAATCACATTGCCAACGCTCTTGGCCATCTTCTCTCCCTCATTCAGGAGAAAACCATGTGCAAATATTTGCTTCGGCAAAGGAATACCAGCAGACATCAAAAAGGCTGGCCAATAAACCGCATGAAACCGCAAAATGTCCTTACCAATTACATGAACATCAGCTGGCCAGAACTTTTGAAACTCGTCAGATCCCTCATCCGGGAAACCCACACCAGTGATGTAGTTGGTCAAAGCATCAACCCACACATACATAATATGCTCATCTGATCCAGGCACTTGAATGCCCCAATCAAAAGTCGTGCGAGAAATCGACAAGTCTCTCAGACCACCTTCAACAAATCTCATAATTTCATTGCGTTTTGTCTTTGGCCCAACAAAGCTCTCATTGGCCTCATAATGCGCAAGCAATTTTTCTTGATACTCTGAAAGTTTGAAAAAATATGTCGTCTCTTCAGTCCACTCAACTGGCGTTCCCTCTGGCCCAAGACGTACACCATCATCACCTAATTTGGTTTCTTTCTCATCATAAAACGCCTCATCTCGAACTGAATACCAACCAGAGTAAGTCCCTGGATAAATATCACCATTTGCTTCCATCCGGCGCCAAATTTCCTGTGCTGATTTTTTATGACGCTCTTGCGATGTGCGAATAAAGTCATCATTTGTGCAATGAAGCAGTTCAACCATTTCATGAAAACGCGCTGAATTCTGGTCAGCCAATTCACTGACTTTAATATTTTGCTCTTCAGCCGTTTGCTGCATTTTCAAACCATGCTCATCAGTCCCAGTGAGAAAGAAAACTTCACGCCCCTCAAGCCGGCGAAAGCGAGCAACAGCATCTGTTGCCAAAGCTTCGTAAGCATGGCCAATATGCGGCTCACCATTCGGGTAAGAAATTGCAGTGGTAATATAAAAAGGCTCACATCCGCCCTTATTTACACTCATGACTTTTCAATCCAGTCTATAAATCAGTTGTTATATTCTTATAAAATCAAAATTTGCGGGGCTAGCTAGGCTCTAAAGCAAAACACTTATAAAATACTCAACAAGCTCTCAGCAAATCTCTTAAAGAGAAAAAGCTTTGCAACATAAATGTTTTCTTATCTAGGTTTAAAGCCTCAACATCTAATGCACGCGTCTGTAGGGTATCCCACAAGCCAAGCCATTGATCAATAGATTGCCCGCCAACAAGCTTATCAGATAAGTGCTTTTCTCCTGAACTTAAGGGATATTCAGTAATTTTCCCCTTTATCAATCGATAGATCAGATCAGAAATCAGCTGAACACCAGCTTTATAATCTTGCCCACTCTTATCTTTTAAAATCCCATCGATAAATAAATCCAGGTTTCTCTGGTCAAGGTTCGGCAATCCATCCATTATTTTGTAGAGCCCCTGATAATATTTAAGCCCATTGCCAACAATCAACTCATAACCCGTTCGCACACTTCCCCCTGAAAGATGCATCAAGTCCTGCCAGTTTACATCTTTAGGCAACTCTTGGTTTTGCGCCGTAAATTGTTGCGTAATTGCTTTTTCAAAATCATCTAATTCAAGCTCATTAAATTTAAGCTGCCGGCAACGAGACCGAATAGTAATCGGAATTTGCCCCAATGAATTGGTAATTAAAATAAAAGTCGTATTCAAAGGTGGCTCTTCAAGAACCTTCAACAAAGCATTGCCACTAGCTTCATTCATGTCTTCAGCGCGATCTATGAGCACAACTCTATTGAGGCCCATTGAAGGAGTTGTATGCAAAACATCTTTCAGCGCCCGCATCTCATCAATACGAATGAAACGAAAGAACTTTTTTGTCTTCACATCATAGGCCCGTCGCATCACACGCATATCAGGATGTGCAAACTGCGAGACCAAGCGCCCTGTTTTGTCTGTCTTCAACTCCTCAGAACGAGCCAACAAATCAAACCCGTCAGAAAACCCATCTTCAGATTGATTGTCTTTATTTTCACCAACCTTGTTATGACCCATATTATTGTGTCCAAGAAGAACACGAGCCAAATGGTAAGCAAGTGTTGCTTTACCAACCCCTAAAGGGCCTGAAAAAATCCAGCCATGATGAAAACGCCCAGAACACAAACTCTGCTCTAAAGATTGGATAACCGCTTTATGCCCATAATAAGAACCACTGGATACAGGGTGCAAAGCCCCCGAAACACAATCACTTAAAGGAAGTCCAGTTTCATCGCTCATAATATCACGCACTCATTGATCAAAAGAAGGCTTGGAATAGGTTTGATATTCAATACAATTCCCCCCTTATACAACATCCTCAAGTCCAAAACGCTCGGCCACAGTTTGCCAAACCAATTCAGCAACTTTCTCACGAGATTGATTGCCATCAATAATAATACAGCGTTTGGCATTGGCTGCTGCAATTTTCAAAAACCCAGCTCGTAAGCGCTCGTGAAATTGCATATCTTCAGATTCAAAGCGATCCACCTCTAATCCATCTTGTTGCTGACGAGCATCCACACGCTTCATGGCAATATCAACTGGCAAATCAATAATGATTGTCAGCTCGGGCTGGTTTTCGCCAACAACAATACGGTCAAGGGCATCAAAAACCCCTTCATCAACACCGCTTGCAGCACCTTGATAGGCGCGGCTAGAATCAGCAAATCGATCACACAATACCCAGGCCCCTTGCTCAAGGTTCGGTAAAATCAATTTTTCTAAATGATCCAATCTAGCAGTGTAGAAAAGTAAACTTTCAGCAACAGCACCATAATCTTTGACTTTACCCTCAAGTAAAAATCGTCTGATTTTCTCACCCAAAGGCGAACCACCGGGCTCACGCGTTAAAAGCGTTTTGTAGCCAAGTGCAGCAAGATGTTCAGATAGCAAGCGTACTTGGGTAGATTTACCAGCCCCTTCACCACCTTCAAAGGATATGAAGTGCCCTCTATCAATTCCATTTTTAGAAAATGGCATCTCATCCCCCTTTAAAAGCCAAATGCACCGAAAACCAAATGTACAAAACGATCCATATTAAAATTCTTGGCACCGTTTTATCAAAAGTGTTTTATCAAAAAATCCAGCCAAATGTGAGATAAAAGAGTGAATCAAAGGCACGATAAACAAAATTCGCACGTTCAACGCTTTCATTTGCAAAAAGATCGTACTCTTGCACAGAATCAGCAACTTTAACGCGCAATTTTGCTACTTTTTGCCCTGATACAACCGGCGCTTTCAAGGGGCCCTTGTAGATCACTTCTGAAATGATCTCTGTAACCACATCCCCTTTGGGCATAAAAATCTTCAATGGACCAGCTGTTGAAAGTCCAACAGTTGATTTCTCCCCGCCCCAAATACGCGCTGAAAATTTGGCCGTATCAGCCTTAATCTCCCGGTCAGAAAAAGCTGTAAAGGCCCAATTCATCACCCGTATTGTTTCGGTGCGGCGCTCAACTTTACTTTCTAAGCCATTTAATACAGCAATTAGGCGGCGCCCTCCCCGTTTAGCAGAAACCACAATGCCGTATTTAGATTGCTTAGTAAAACCTGTTTTAAATCCATCAAACCCGCCTTCTTTACCAATAAGAGGATTTCGATTGATAAACCGATAGCGACGATACTTAAAATCTTTCTCACCAAAATAAAAATAATAGTCGGGATATTCTTTTAGCAAATGTTTAGCTAAGATCGCCAAATCTCTTGCCGACATCAGATGCTTTGGATCAGGCAATCCCGTAGCATTCGCAAAAGTCGAATTTTTCATACCAATTTTTTTTGCATACACTGTCATCTCTTTGGCAAAAGCGCCTTGATTTCCTGAGATATGCTCAGCAATTGCAATGGACGCATCATTACCCGATTGAACAATAATCCCCCGCAAAGCCTGTTGCACAGTTATTTCAGATTTAACAGGAGCAAACATCGCAGATGTTCGTGAAGGAGCACCACCAGTTCGCCACGCATGAACAGAGATTTTAACTTTATCCTCGAGTTTTAAACGGCCAGCCTTTAATTCACGAAACACAACAGCAACAGTCATGAGCTTACTCATGCTAGCTGGCGCCATGGAAATATCAGCTTTTTTATCGAGGAAAGTAATCGGCTTGTCGGCATCAATAACAATGGCAAACTTGGCTTTTGTCTTAAAGCCCTCATCATCATCCTGAGCCAAAGCGGCACCGTTGGTCAAACCCAAGTAAGAAAAACCAACAGAAAGCACCATTAGAAAAGAAAAAAACTTCCGCCCAAAAGTCAGCATTTTGCGAACCCACATCACTCATCAACCCCAAACTTTTAAGAAAACTAGCACCGCAAATTCTCTGATCAGTCTTTATCTTTTATATTCAATCGCAAACATTGATTTAGACTAATATACTTCAAACGAATTTTACATATTAAAAAGGTGCTTCAATCAGAATTTTAAGAAGAGATAACAAGTATCCTGCAAGACTTAAAAACACAATGAGAGTTAAGTGAGAACACAGAACCACTAAATGTACGAAAATTCAAACAATAAACCCAGAAGACAAACTAATGTTTTACACAGCAATTTGAAGCTATTACATCGTTTATTAAATTCAAACTCTGAACAAAACACCCCCTCACAAAACCAATAAAAACCATCGCTCTAAAAGTCAAAGCAACTGTTCCACAGGCTGTCACAGCAGTGTCATTCACTTTTGTTAGCCAATATTATCGAACTTAAAGCTTGGGATAACTTTTACGATGAACGCACCTGCAACAAAAACGATCGAAAAAACACACAAAGCAAAGCTGATACGAAAAGCAGTGCGCCAAAGTGAGCGAACAAAAAAACAATCTTTTCTTGACCAATTATTCGCGCAGCTTTTCTCAGGCCTTGTCTATTCCCAAATTTGGGAAGACCCAGTGGTAGACCTCGCTGCAATGGAAATCAATGAGACACATCACATTGTAACCATTGCCTCTGGCGGTTGTAATGTCATGAATTACCTCATGGCAAAACCAGCTAAAATTACAGCCGTTGATCTAAACAGAGCCCATGTTGCCCTAACACGGACAAAATTATGCGCCGCTCAAAATTTTCCAGATTATAAAACCTTTTATGATTTTTTTGCTGTCCCCAATAATAATGACAACCAAAAGTCATACGACAAATATCTAAGTCCCAATCTAGATGAAACAGCAAAAAGCTATTGGCAAGGTCGCGATAAAACAATGCGCCGCCGTTCTAGATATTTCACTGATAACATTTATCATCGCGGCCTCCTTGGCAACTTCATCGGCCTAAGCCATTTTTTAGCAAAAGCTTATGGAATCAAGTTTGATGACCTACTAAATGCAAAATCGATCGATGAACAAACAGAATTTTTTGAGAAAAAACTCTCACCACTATTAGACAAAAAACTAATCACCTGGATCACCTCACATCCAGCCTCCCTATATGGCCTCGGCATTCCTCCGGCTCAATATACGGAGCTGGCTAAATGTGCTGATGGTGATATGGCAGAAGTCCTAAGACAGCGCCTAAGAAAACTTTGCTGCGATTATGACATCAACCAAAATTATTTCGCATGGCAAGCTTTTGGGCGGCAATACAGTGCGGATGCGGGTGGGCATCTGAAGCACAAAAAAGTTGCGGATGCCGCGACGGTTGCTGGTGGGCAACCGAAGGAGCATATAAAAAGTCATCTGAAGTACAAAAACGACAACGGTGCATTACCCCCTTATCTTCAAGTGCAAAATTACGAAGCCGTAAAAGACTTTGCAATGAACGTGTCAGTCCACCAAACCTCGATTACAGATAAATTAAATTCAATGAAGCCAGGAAGCGTAGATAGGGTTGTCTTACTTGACGCACAAGACTGGATGGACGATGAAACTTTAAACGAACTTTGGGATGCCATAACAAGAGCAGCAGCATCAGATGCAAAAGTCATTTTCCGCACAGCCGGCATTGAAAGCATCCTTCCAGGCCGCGTGAAAAACAGCACTCTATCAAAATGGGCATATCAAGCAGAAGCATCAAAAGATTATACTAAGAAAGACCGCTCAGCGATCTATGGCGGTTTCCATCTCTATAATTTCATTGGCTGAAACCGATAAGATCATCCATAAAACGCTGATGAGAAAGTAGTATCAAATCAAGACCAAACCCTGTTTAGAAAAACCTGTGAGACAACAGCTCGAGTATTCCGAAAAAGGAGTGACGCCAGTTCGGCCGTCAGGACATGGCAGCTAGACGGATACTTGTGGGCATCTGAAGCGCATTGATAACGACGGTTGTTGGTGGGCAATCGAAAGAGCATTAAAGAAGGATCACCCGATGACAGATCAAATCAGTAATACTGAGTTGCAACCACATCTACAGTCACATTCAAATCTGATGGATAAGGTCTATCGCAACCAACGGTTTATCTATAATGCCAGCCGAAAATATTATTTACTTGGACGCGATCAACTCATCAAAGAACTGTCTCCACCGCCGAGAGGCACGGTCCTTGAACTTGGCGCTGGCACGGGCCGCAATCTAATTTGCACAGCAAAAGCTTATGACGATAGCGAACTATATGGGGTTGATATTTCTCAAGAAATGCTAAAGACCGCTGGTAAGTCAATCGTCAAAGCAGGTTTCGAAAAACGCATCCATTTAGCAAAAGGAGACGCAACAAATTTTAATTCTGAAAAAGCTTTCGGCGTAAAAGAATTTGACCGTGTCTTCATATCTTTTTCTCTTTCCATGATACCCGATTGGCAAATGGCCGTCGCCAGTGCTTATGAACTCACAAGACCTGGTGGTCAAATTCACATAGTTGATTTTGGTGAATGCAAACAATATCCGAAAGTGTTTCAAAAATTACTCTATGCCTGGCTATCAATCTTTCATGTTCATCCGATAAAAAATCTAACAGGTCAATTAAATGAAGCTGCAAACAAAGCAAATTGTAAAGTGACAGTAAAACCACTTTATGCCGGCTATAGCTTGCAAGCGGTCATTCAAAAACCAAGATAATCCGTCCCCCAAAGATGGAAAACTAAAAAACGCCCGGCATTTTTCTATGACGGGCGTTTTTTAAAACTTCAATTTTTCACAGTCATCTTACCAACGACGTTCATAATTCACATTGCGTCGGCGTGGTTCCGGTTGATAATTTTGTTCGTATGAAAACGCGCGGCGGTGCCACGGTTGGCGCGCCAGAAAATCCTGCTCTCTGCGATCATCACCATTAATCGGCGCACGACCAACATAACGCACACGAACAGGTGTTGTCCCATTTCGGTTAAAATCTAAAACTTGTGAAACTTTCTTAGATAAATCAATCAAACGATCATGCTTATAAGGACCCCGGTCATTCACTCGAACAAGAATTGTTCGACCATTTCGTATATTTGTCACTTCAGCATAACTTGGAATAGGCATCGTCGGGTGAGCCGCTGTCAAAGCGTTCATATCAAAAACTTCACCATTCGCTGTGAGGCGACCATGAAACTCTTCGCCATACCAGGAAGCAATGCCCCGTTTGTCATAATAACGGTCTTCCTTTGGCGTATACCAAACGCCCGCGACTTGATATGGATTGCCAACCTTATAGCGCCCGCCACCTTTCGGAACACGTTGACCAAGCTTTACAATCCTTGGACTATATTTCGGCTTTTTCTTACCAATGACATTCAACGAGCTCGAGCACCCGCTCACCATGCCAGCTGAAAGACCAAAGAACACACAAAAACAAAGTGAAATAACAATATGGGAAGGAACGCGATACAATTTACTCTAGCCTCACTCATTAACTTCCAGAGCATCATCTTTTATGGATTTTTTCAACTGCTCTAGCGTCTTATCTTACCGCCCCGCAGTCCCAAGATCAGGTGACATATAAAGACGAAACGCACGAAACAATTCTATGAGTGAATATGACCACAGTAAGGAGGAGTGTTGATCACTCACATACACTGAGCAACCAACACTTAATCCTTTTGGAGCATACGCACTACAGATTTGCTTCCAATAAAAAGACAATAGCAAAAGCGAGTTAGCATTCAGTAAACAGCGCATAAAGAAATTCGAAAAAACTTGATTTAAATTTTATAGATGCATTCTTTGTGTAATTCATGCAATTTGTAACAAAAACATTGCCAAAAACATCACTTTTCACTAATCTGAGGTTCAGAAGCGCGAAAAGAAAACAAAAAATAGACTAAAGTATAAAGTCGCTTCAAATAACAAACATTTGCCAAAAAATATACGCTGTAAGCGGTACAATCAGGGCAATAAGTTAAGTGGGTGGAACAAATGACAAGCTCTGACAAAGCAACTGGCTCAGAAAAAGAAAATATCTTTCTAGAACCAAAATCTCAAAATGCAGAGCTGATCGACCCCTTTGGTCGCATGGTCAATTATGTCCGCATCTCAGTCACGGATCGATGCGATTTTCGCTGTGTCTATTGCATGGCAGAAAATATGAACTTTCTTCCCAAGAAAGAACTTCTCTCATTAGAAGAGCTAGATCGCCTCTGCTCTACCTTTGTTGAACTTGGTGTAAAAAAACTTCGCATCACCGGCGGCGAACCACTTGTCCGCAAAAACATTATAGAGCTGTTCAAAGGCCTGTCTCGTCATTTAGATACAGGCATGCTTGAAGAAATGACAGTTACAACCAATGGCAGTCAGTTAGCAAAGCTAGCTCCTGACCTTTACGCCACAGGCGTGAGACGTATTAATGTGTCGATAGATACATTAGACGCTGAAAAATTTCACAAGATCACTCGTTGGGGACGCCTTGAACAAGTGCAAGAAGGCATAAACGCCGCACTAAAAGCAGGTCTCAAAGTTAAGCTCAATGCAGTTGCCCTGAAAGGTGTCAACGAATTTGAAATCCCGGACATGATGCATTGGGCTCATGACCAGGGCATGGACTTCACCCTCATTGAAACCATGCCATTAGGAGATATTGATGGAGACAGAACAGATCAATATCTACCTCTAAGCCAAGTCAGATCAAAACTTGAAGAAGACTATACTCTTACACCCAATAATTACAAAACAGGCGGCCCAGCGCGCTATGTTGATGTAAAAGAAACCGGCGGCCAGCTAGGCTTCATCACACCACTCACCCACAATTTCTGCGAAAGCTGCAACAGAGTGCGCGTCACCTGCACCGGTGAGATGTACATGTGCCTCGGCCAGGATGATAAAGCTGACCTAAGAACGGCTCTGCGCGCCCATGAAAGCAATGAGCAATTAAAAGCAACCATCTATGAAGCCATCGACCGCAAACCAAAAGGTCATGACTTCATTATTGATAGAGATAGCAAAGCTCCGGCTGTCTCACGTCATATGAGTGTTACAGGTGGATAAGAGGCTGATAAAAGTTTAGTAAAGGCAGGTAATCGACTGATAAACCTTAACAGTTCTTAACGAACTATCTTGCTTTCAGCATATCTGCGCCACAGTCTGACCACAGAATCACAGCAAATCTATCCTCATCAAATAAGCAAACTCTTCATCAGGTGATGAAGACATCAACGCTTACATCCAAGAGGAATAAATAGTGGCAGACCTACTCAAAAAGACACTGGCCAAACAACTCGGCAACCCTCACGGTGTTTTAGGGAATGTTATTCTAAGAGCACTCAACAAAAAAAACACCACCATCATCAATGAAACCATCAAGCTGTTAGACCTAAAACCAGATGATAGATTTCTAGACATCGGCTTTGGCGGCGGCCTGTCATTTGAAATTTTGGAAAATGAACACCCGGACATCAAAATGCATGGGCTTGAAATTTCAGAAAAAGCCTTGAGCTGTTCAAAATACAATTTCAAATCAGCAATAGCTGAGAACAAGCTAGAGGTAAAACAAGGCTCCGTTCACCGCATCCCCTACCCTGATAACTTCTTTAATCACATCATCTCCATTAATACCGTCTACTTTTGGGAAGATGTACCAGACGCATTTGCTGAAGTCAGGCGGGTATTAAAACCAGGCGGCACCTTTGTTCTCTCAATTAGAGAAAAAGAAACATTGAAAAAAATCAAAGCCACCAAATACGGCTTTCATTTTTATGAAACCGAAGACCTCATAGACGCGTTGGAGACAACCGGCTTTACCGTGATTTTACATAAAAAGAAGGATTATCTGCCTTTTTTGTGTATCGAGGGCGAAAAAGAACGAGCTCTGAATTAAACCCATAAACCAACATTAAGAACTGTTTCTCCCCCGAATAAAAGAAACACCCCCACACGAAAACACCACCAAAGGCCTCTCATTCATCCCCCCAAAAACAAGAATGAGAGGTCTCCCCCTTTTAAAATATAAGAAAAATTCTCAAAATTTTAAATTTGAGGAAAAATCTAAATTTTAGACTTGCATCAACGCCCTAACAACGCTAGATACGGGGTCTAGTTCTTAAAGACATATGTCAAAGGCCCAAACCTTACGAACCTGACGATTTGCCTAAACCAACAAATCAACCAACCCGTAAGCCCGCCTTTTCAAAACACATATGAGTTTCTTAAGGAGAGGTGGCTGAGTGGTTTAAAGCGGCGGTCTTGAAAACCGTTGAGCGTTTGCGCGTTCCGGGGGTTCGAATCCCTCCCTCTCCGCCAGAAATAAAGCTAAACCATTGATTTAATTGAATTTTTTAAAAGACCCTAAAAAAACAGTACACAAAGCAGTACATATTCCGGTACACAAACAAAATAATAATATTAAGCAAATACAATGGCTTAACAAAAACACGAATCCCGAATTCAATCATTTCTCCGCCATTGATTTATGATGCTCAAGCACTCCATCAGGGTCAACAAAAAATCAGCAATGTTCTGAACATCCCGCACTTCATGCAGACCTTTGCGCAACTCAAGTAAAGGATTATATTTAGCGCTTTTGAGATCAACCGGATTAAATAGCAAACAATCTGAAAACTTTGATCGCCATCCAGCAGTTAAATGCCAATTCTCGCCTTTAATATCATGAATGATTGCAGATCCCGTCCAAGACAATAAGGTTGACACCACCAACCCCACGCCTTTGCCAGACCGGGTTGGCGCAAAGGCAAGCACATGTTCAGGTCCATCATGACGTAGATACTTATCATTACGCAAACCTAAAACAACACCTTGAGGTTTAAACAAATCGGCTTGATGAATATCTCGTGGCGTTGCCCATCGCGCAGAACCATAAGTGCTCACAAACGCATTATGCCGCGCTCGCCAAAGTGAGCCAATGACTGCAACGCCAATACCGCTAACACCACCCGTAGCGGCAATCAATCCTGCTTGATTAAAAAGATCTGGAGCATAAGGTGCAAAAGCAAACCACCATTCAAATAACCGCCATGGAAAATAAATTGGGATCTCAAAAAAGTGGAACCATGGGTCCCCTAGCTGAGTTTGGAACCCTAGCTGTGTTGCTACCCATTGCGTTGCCCCCAAACACCGCCAATCACAGTGAAGATCACAACGATCATTTGCACTATCAAAACTTTAGTTGGTGTCATCGCTCATGATCCCCTTGAAACTTATGGGACCAAGCATGAGGGAAAGAACACAAAACAGCAATTCAGGAAAGACGTGAAAAGCGAGAAGTTAAAAGGGAGGGCAAGTAAAAAATGTTATTTAAGAAAGTGCTTCTCTTTCAATGTTGAAATTTTTACATTACCTTTCTCTAAAGACATGTATTAGGTGATCAGTTAATGGTTTCACTAGATAGCTCAAAACGGTTCTTTGGTCCGTAGCAATGGACGCTTCTACGGGCATGCCAGGTTTCAATTTTTTTTCACCAAGTCTCTTTAGTTCTCGTGGCTCAATTTCTACAGAAATTCGATAAAAGGAAGAACCCGTATTTTCATCTAAAACACTGGTTGGGGAAATTTTTGTTATTTGCCCTGCAAGTTCTGGAGTAGTGCGCTGATGGAAGGCGGGAAAGCGAACCACGCTCTTTTGTCCAACATAAATCTGATCAATTGATTGCGCTGGCACACTTAACTCAATATCATGCTTATCACTTTGCTGAATAATTTGCATCAGAACCTGGCCTGTCTGAACAACCCCGCCTATGGTAAATAAATTAAGTTCATGAACAATACCAGCAATAGGCGATCTAATGACAACCCTACTTAGCTGTTTTGAGGTGGCCTCAACCTGTTGTTTTAATTCATCAATTTTAGTCTCTTCTTGCTCAATTTCGGTGATTACTTTTTCTCGAAATTCTCTCTCAACTTTTAATTTCGCTAATTTTGTTTCTGAAATAGAGTTTTTCACTCTTAATATCTCAGCACGATGTTCAAGAATTTGCCCTCGAATATCAGCATTAGACCGCTCTAACGTAATCAGACGTGTTTTAGCAGCAAGCCCTTTTTCAACTAAAGGACGAACAGTAGCTATTTCTTCATCATAAGAGGCAATTTGGCTCGTCTTTTCTTTAATCAGCCCTTCAACACCCATTATCTGGTTTTTGAACTGCTCTACCTTTTCATCTAATTGAGCTAATTGTGTCTGCTTGGTTAGCAACCGTGCTTTTAATAGAGACATTTGCTGGATAACTGCAGTCTGCATACTTCCCAAGTGCAATAATTTCCCTAGCTCAAGTGGCGCTTTAAAATCGTCTTGATCATTCAATTCAGCCATTAAACGCTGCTTACGTACCAGTGAATCTCTCAAGCGTCCTTTATAGATGGTTAGATTAGCCGCTATTGATGTGTCATCAAGTTCTATTAAAACTTGATTTTGCTTGACCCTATCCCCCGGAGCGATCAATATTTTTTTTACGATACCACCATCAAGATGCTGTATAGACTTAGGCTTGCCATCCACCACAATGGATCCCGTCGCAATAACCGCCCCTGAAATTTGAGCATAATACCCCCAAAAACCACTGCCCCCTATGAGGAAAATCAGAGCAAATAAACCAAAAGCAATAGGGCCCTTATAGGTTAATACTGGTTTTTCAAGCATATTAATATACCCCTTGCGTTTCTGGCGTACGGGTCACCTTTTTTAATACATCTGCTTTATCACCAAATTCAATCATCGTACCTTTGTTTAACATCAAAACCTGATCAACAGCATTTATAGCACTTGGCCTATGAGCCATAACCACCACAACTGACCCGGCTTGACGCAATGCTGTAATTGCATGTGCCAAGGCTGTATCTCCATAAGCATCTAGATTTGAATTGGGCTCATCCAAAACCACCAATTTAGGTTTATTATAAATGGCACGTGCAAGGGCAATGCGTTGTTTCTGCCCCCCAGTCAAAGGACTATAAGCAAGATCAACCCGCGTAGAATAACCTTCCGGAAAACTTAGAATCATATCATGCACATCTGCTATTTTGGCAGCTTCAATGGTGTTTGCATGATCTGGTTCAGGGGCAAAACGGGAAATATTTTGAGCAATAGTGCCAGAAATTAAATCCACCTGTTGAGGAAGATAACCAATATTTTGTCCCAGTTCATCCAAATCCCATTGCTCAAATGTGGCACCATCAATTCGTATGCTTCCTTGATCAGGAGACCACAAACCAACGAGTAATTTAGCAAGGCTTGATTTCCCAGAAGCACTTGGCCCAATCACCGCTAAACCATCCCCTGGTTTTAGCTCAAAATCAAGGCCAGCTAAAATAACTTTCCGTTCAGCTTCGGGTGTCGGAGTAGGAGCATATTTAACCAGGTTTTTAACAATAACATGACCAATAGGATCAGGTAACCTCACAGGCGTTTCAATGGTGTCAGAATCACGCCCTAAATAATCACTCAGGCGCTTATATGCCATCCGGGAACGTTTGATCATACGCCAGCCCCCAATCGTTTGGTCAATCGGTGCTAGAGCACGGCCGGCAATAATAGAGGCGGCAACAATCATACCTGGAGATATTTCTTGTTGAATTGCCAAGTAAGCCCCAAGGCCCAAAATTGCAGATTGAAGCAATAACCGAAACGCTTTAGAAAAGGCTGTAAAAAATTCAGAACGCTCACTACCCACTTGTTGGTTTGCAAGCGCCGTATCGCGAAGCCCCCGCCAATATCTCATGGTGTTTTTTAGCATACCCATGGATAAGATACTTTCTACATTTCTCTCAGCCCCTTCAATAAATTGATTTTCGACCATATCGGCCTGCGCTGTCACTTGCATAGAACGAGCACTAAACCATTCATTTAAAACGGCCAAAATGATCACAACTAAAGCCCCAATGACGGCAAGCAAACCAAGTTGGAAATGCAAAAGAAAGACAACAAAAATATAAATTGGAACCCAAGGAAGGTCAAAAAGCGCAAGAACAGTAGGAGAGCCTAGAAACCCACGAATGATGGTAAGATCTTGCACTGGTTTATACCCTGCAGCATGGCCATTTAAAGAACGCACCATCCACGATCGATAAATCAAAGGAGACAACTGATGATCAAGCCATTGAGACGCCCTTGATAAAACACGTGCCCGCAAAAAATCGAACAGGCCCATCATAATATAAAGACCAATGGCCAGAACCAGCAATGCCACTAATGTCGGCACAGATTGACTGGCAAGTACACGGTCATAGACCTGCAACATAAAAATAGGCCCGGTAAGCATCAATAGATTAACAACACAACTAAAAACACCAACAATCAGAAAAGCCCCTCGGACTTTTCCAAATTGTTCCTTTACAACATTTTTCACTCAATACTCCAAATTTCTTGGCACAGAAAATATTACCAACGTCTCTCTTCCTTATTCTTAGAAGAAAGAAAATGCATCCCGGTCCAATGCAGACAATTGAGTGCCAGAGAGGAACAATTCATCCCCATTGCCAAAGTCAAAGGAAACACCATTTCCTTCCTGTTGCCCAAGCGCCAACAAATCGTCAAAGTCAGAAACACCGATGACACTCAACCTAATTTGATCACCTTCAATAGAGAAACGTCTGCCTGATCTTGCTGTTTGGAAATCAAGAATAGAATCTGAGCCATCACCGCTTCTGAAAACAAAGACATCAGACCCACTACCACCAAACAACAAATCATCACCGCTCCCACCAATGATGCGATCATCACCACTACCACCAAAGATAAGGTCATCACCTGAGCCACCAGCTGCTATATCGTCCCCTCGACCAGCGAACAACACATCAGATCCAGCGCCGCCACGCAAAGTATCATCACCACTACCAGAGAACAACAGGTCACTGCCAGCACCACCGCGTAAGAAATCATCACCACGGCCTGAGAATAGAATATCATTGCCTCGTCCACCGGATAGATAGTTATCTCCAGTAAAGTCCCCAATTAAAATATCTGATCCAGCATCACCGTTTTCAACATTATCATAAGGTTCGCCAACAGAAACTGAGACAACCGCCTCAGAAGTAGCTACTCCATCAGATATTTGATATATAAACTGATCATCTCCTATAAAACCACTCTCAGCTATATAAGTTACTCGGCCATTTTCATTAATTGAAACAGTACCATTATCGGCTTGGCCAACAGCTGTTATTTGCAATTCATCACCATCAGGATCAATGTCATTACGTAACAGTCGATCAGACGAAATGCGTATTGGAATTTCACCCCTGGTATCAAAAATACCATCAGCAACAGCTATTGGGGCAATATTATCTCCTGTAACTGTAAAAGTGAATTGATCAGCTATTTGCTCAGCACCATCTGTAGCTCTAATCTCTATCTCGTAATCACCGGCTGTACCAATAGGCGGCGTACCAGATAAAGTTGTCCCATCAAAACTCAACCAATCAGGAAAAGAAGACCCATCTACCATCACAGCAGCAAACAGCAATGCATCCCCATCAACATCAGCAAAAGTATCAGCTGGAATATCAATATTGAAAGCTTGTCCAACATAAATTCCATCTTCAGGGTTATCTGGATCAAACGGATAATCTGGTAATGGATTAACAACAATCGGCGCATCATTCACAGGGGTGATGGCAAGGTTAAAGTCATCAGAGATTTCAGCTTCTCCATCAGAAATATATAACCGCAAAGGTATGCTACCATTAAAGTCTTGCGGCGGTGTCCCTGTGAGGATCAATTGCTGAGCATTAAAATTAATCCATGTAGGTAGATCACTGCCATCGTCTAACGTTAACCGATAGCTTAAATCATCTCCATCAACATCAGAGGCAAGATCTGATTGTAGAATAATTTCAAAAGCCTCATCTTCTGATGTGAATCGATCTGAATAAGGAGCAGCCAAGACAGGTATGTCATTCACTGGATCAATCACCAGGTCAAATGCCTGACTGGTCGCAAGAACACCATCAAAAGCGGTTAACTGCAAAGCAATCGTGCCATTAAAATTCGTTGGCGGAGTACCAGAAATTCGCCGCTCAGTTTCATCAAACGTTAACCAGCTCGGTAAAACCGTCCCTCCTGCCCGCTCTAGGCTTAAGGTGAGATCATCATCATTAGGGTCCGTAGCAATGTTTTCTGGCAAGGTAATCAAGATCGCTTCATCTTCATCAACATGCACAGGATCTATTGTGCCAATTTCAGGGGCCGCATTGACCGCCTCAACATTTACGATCAATGTTGCTGTATCGGTTAATTCTCCATCACTCACTGTATAAGACACAGCTAAATCACCACTGTACTCAGGTACACGACTGATCACCACATTTTCACCCTCAAGAAGGGCCGTGAAATTAGCACCATTTGTAACACTGACAATATCGAGCGTATCCCCATCAACATCTGTATCATTAGCAAGCAGTTGAGAAACTGGAATAGTGATAATCTCTTCTTGCCCCCCTTCATACACATCATCAATGGCCACTGGAGCATCATTAACTAGATCGATTGTTAGGTTAAACTCATCAACAACATTCAATTGCCCATCACTTGCCGTTACCCTTAACTGAATTGAGCCATTAAAGTTTTCAGGAGGCGCACCTGTAAAGGTTGCAGTCTGAACATCAAACGACAGCCAACTTGGCAAATCAGAACCATCTATACTTGTCGCAGAAATCGTCAGAGCATCTCCATCAGGATCTGAGAAGGTATCTTGTGGAATTGTATAGCTCCAACCTTCATCTTCATTTGAATTTTGATCTGCAATCGCAATGTTAACGTTAGGAGCATCATTGACCGCGTCAATAGTAAGCACCAATTCTTTGGCAACTTCGACGAGACCATCAGATACTACCATCTCTAACCTGACATCACCATTAAAGTTCTGCGGTGGTGTACCTGACAATGTTAAAGAAGCACTTTCAAAGCTAAGCCAGCTTGGCAATGCAACTCCTCCTTCACCACGCAAATTGATAGTCAATTCATCACCATCAACATCATTAAATAAGCTGGATGAAAGAGTTCTGCTAAAGGCAACATCTTCTGTGCCAACAAGAGTTGGAAGATCTCCAATCACGGGTGCATCATTTACAGTTTCAATAGCTAGTACAAGTCCTTTTGATGTTTCAACACTTCCATCAAATACGACCACTTCAAGAGGTACATTTCCATTAAAGTCTTGCGGTGGTGTACCGCTCAAGGTCAATGTATCACCATCAAAACTCAACCAATTCGGTAATACTGCACCATTTTCCCCGTGCACAGTGATAATCAAATTATCACCATCAACATCACTAAAGAGATCAGAAGAAAAGACTGTGCTAAAGGCTGTATCTTCAGTGCCTCCAAGAGCTGGCAGATCAGCAATTACGGGAGCATCGTTAACAGGGTCAATTGTTAGAACAAATGCATCTGAAACACTAAACTCGCCGTCAGAAGCAGTAACCATCAAGCTCAACGGGCCATTAAAGTTTAAGGGCGGCGTGCCTGAAAAAGTTCTGGTCTGATCATCAAACTGTATCCAACTTGGCAAAGCCTCACCACTTTCAAGACTTGCACTCAAATCAAGAGGCGTACCTTCTTGATCAAAGAAAGTATAAGAAGGGATGGTGTAGCTCCAAGTTTGATCTTCATCAGAGCTTTGATCTGCTAAAGAGGTTACCAAACGCGGCGTATCATTCACATCATTGATAACAAGGGCAAATGGCTTTGTTTCTGCTAACACGCCATCTGAAACAGTGACCTCTAAAGAAATTTCACCAACAAAGTTTTGTGGCGGCGTGCCTTCTAGAGTTAAAGTCTGACCATCAAAGCTTAACCAAGATGGCAGGCTACTGCCATTTTCCCCTCTCACAACAATATTTAATTCATCACCATCAACATCAATAAAGAGTGCGCTTGACAGAGATAAACTAAAGCCTGTCTCCTCATCACCTTCAAATGTCGGCAAATCGGCAATTGTTGGCGCATCATTCACACTTTCAATTGATACAGTTAATGACTTTGCAACAACAATTTCACCGTCAAACACGGTCACTTCCAGTGGCACAACTCCATTAAAATCTTGTGGAGGAGTACCAGCTATCACCCGAGTGGTTTCATCAAAAGTCAACCAATTTGGTAATGGTCCAGCATTTTCACCTCTTAGACCAATGGTTAAATCATCACCATCAATATCGCTAAAGATTTCTTGCGGGATTTGAGCGATGAAAGGCTCATCCTCTATACCCTCAAATACAGGCACTTCAGCAATTGTTGGTGCATCATTAACATTTTCAATGGTAATGCTGACACGTGCTGTATCTGTTAAACCTTGACTATCTCTAATCTGATAATCAAACCAAGCAGTACCAAAATAATCAGGATCGTTTGGTGTAATCTCCAAACGCCCAAGTCCATCGGCCACAACATTCACACCACTGCTAGCAATTATACCATCAAACAAAATAGCTTGCTGATCGAGCTCAATATCATTTTCTAACAATTGAGACTCTAAGATTGTTAAAGATGCACCTTCCATCAAGGACAACTCATCATTTTTAGCAACAGGACGATCCGCTAGAGGCACAACATTAATGGTAACAGTTGATGTAACTTGCTGAGAGCTCCCACTTATTATCGCATATGTTAAGACCAATTCACCAACAAAGTCTGCACTTGGTGTCACACGATAGAGTCCATTATCAAGCTCACTTACCGTAGCGTTTGCAGATGCATTGAGGGAAACAAATGTAATGCCATTACCATCAGGGTCAACATCATTAGCAATCAAGTCAGCAGGATCAATGTCAATGAAACTATCCTCATCCACATTAAACCCTTGATCGGAAACAGCCGTAGGCAAATCATTCGTTGGGAAGATTGTAAGTAGTGCTTGCCCAACACTTTCTGCCCCGTGTTCATCACGAACACGATAAGAAAAGGCTGCATTACCAAAATAGTCTTGCCGTGGGATAAATGTTATTGTGGTTCCATCCAAGGAAACCGTTCCATTATCACCATCAAAAACTTCAACAATTGTGAACTGATCATCTTCAACATCCACATCATTGGCAAGCAGTTCAGCAACATTAATCGTTACACTAGTGTCTTCATCGCCTTCAAAAGGTCCATCCTGAATAGCGATTGGACCATCATTAACAGCGGCAAAATTTAACTCAATGATACCCGTATCTTCTAAACGTCCATCTGTGATCCGGTAACTAATTGTCATAAGGCCATTAGCATCAAGATCAGGAACAAATTGGATCCGTCCCCCCGGTTTTACAAAAGCTTGCACACCATTAACTTGACTATCAATAGACACAAAAGAAATGGTCTCACCCACATCTGTCTCAATGTCATTGGCCAATAAATCAGCTACGGTGATCTCAATTGGTTGATCTTCAAATCCTTCAAAGCTATCTAGAACAGCTGTTGGGCGAATATTGGTAGATTGAACCTCAACCTCCACATGCCCTGTTGTTTGTCCATTAACACCATCACTAACCACATAATCAAACCCAGCAAGGCCACTAAAGTTCTGTGTCGGTGTAAATAAAATTTCATCACCGTCTAATATGACCGAACCATTTTGAGGGTTAAGCACCTCAATAATAGTAAGAGGATGATTATCAACATCTCGATCATTAGCTAGAAGTTCAGCAACAGAAATCACTTTTACGGTATCTTCAATTGCCTCGATAGTATCATCTACAACAATCGGTGCATCATTAGCTGGCAGTACAGATATTTCAACTTCACCTATTCCATTGCCATGCAGATCATCTGTTATGACATAGGTGAATTCATCTAGTCCTGAATAGGCAGCCTCAGGTGTATAGATTAGCGTAACATTCTCATTACCATTAAAGCTTTGAGAGAAAACCTCACTATCCATTACAGTGCCATCAGAAACACTAATTTCAAACTCTAATACCCCATTAAAATCCAATGGCGGTGTAACTGTTACCTCGCCCGTTGTTTCATCAATACTGATCCAATCAGGCAAGAGAGTGCCATCAACCATTGCAAGTCCATAAACACCGTTTTCTATGGTTTGCAAATATTCTGGCGGGGAAATAAAATGCGCGGTTGATTGAATTTCCAAAACACCATGATTAGGCTGTTCGATTTCAATCACACGGAACGGATTTCCTTCTTCATCATAGTCATTGCTAAGCAAATCACTCAAGGTGAATTCAAGAACTTGGTCTTCAAGAACTGATAATTCATCTAGTTCTGCATCAGGTGCTTCTGGAGCCGGTAGAATGTTCACAACAACAATTGCAGGCTCTTGTGAAACAGCTCCCTTCTCATCATAAGTATTATAAGTCAGAGCTATGGCACCATTAAAGTCTTCTGCAGTAAAGACATCCAACTGTTCTGGTTGAGCCACAGCTTCAATAACATTTCCACCACCATCAGAAATTTCAAAGATCGAATCAACCACAACTTCTGTAATGATAGAGAAGTTTGGCAATGCCTGACCATCACCCGTGATTTCTAATCGCACAGGCACACCACCAACATAAACACCAGGAGGCGTTCCATTAAAGGTGAATGTCTGAGTATCAAAGTTAAGCCACTCTGGTAAGTCATTGCGGCTCTCTTTTAAAGCTTCAATATTTTGTGCATTTTCTAAAGGCAATGCCAAAAGATCCTGAGCAGCAAAGAAGTCATTATTACTTAATAGTGAATTAATTGCAGGGTCTAGTGGCTGGCCAGGGTCAATAGTAAATTCTAAAGCAAAGCCACCCCTTAAAGTTGAATACGTCCCATCGGGCAAATCAACTTCTTCTGGTGCAAAAGTTAACTGAACACGAGCAACATCTTCATCAACATCTGGAATAACATTGGTCCGTGCGAAACTCATAGTTTCAGGATCAAAGTCAAGCCAAGATGGTAAAGCACGGCCATTAGCCAGAGCAACGCTAAAAGAACCATTTGAAATTTCAAGTAAAGCAATATCGCTGTTATAGCCCCCTTGTTCAGGCTCTGTCTCTAACGTGGCTGGATCAAGTGTAATGGTTTGAATAAAACGTGTTATCCCATTCTCTTGGTCGGTATGAGTAAAAGTAAGCTGAACATCAAATGGATCTGTAATATATTTATTTGGCATACCAGAGAAAGTTAAGGTTGTTTCATCAAATTCAAGCCACTCATAAAGAGCAACATCTTCTACCAGAATTTCATGACTTACTGTCACTTCATCAGACAATGTTCCCGCATTAAATTCATAAGCATCAGAAATTGGAGCTCTGACTTTAAAGTCAGTTGGCAATTGATCTTCAAAGGAAAGACCTTCTGCAATTGCATCAGAATTTTCAGAATCCAATGAGAAGTCATAAGAAACAGATATATTCTCTTCTGGATAATAAAGAGTAACGACAACATCAACAAGTTCAGTGACGTCAACAGGCACAGTACCCTGGAAGGTAATTGTATCTACAGCAAAGTTCAGCCAAGTTGGTAAAGGTGTCTGATCACTCAAACTTGCCGTAACTTGCACAGGCTCAGAAAGATAATTTGTATCTATAATTCCAAGCAATCCTGTATCTTCAAAGAAGAGCACATCACCATCTGGTTCAATATCATTTCCAAACGCTTCTGCAGCAAGCACAAAAATAGGCTCGTCCTCAATCCCAAACGTAACATCATCACGAAGGATTGCAGCTTCATTGCGAGTCAAAATATTAATTGAGACAAAAGCCTCATCAGTTCCGCCGCGTCCATCAGAGATGGTATAAACAAACCCTGCCTCGCCGTTATAATCTTCTCTTGGCGTAAAGACAATCAAGCCTTCGTCATTAATTTCAACTCTGCCGTTTAGAGGGAAACGCTCAACACCTTGTAGAGAAATAAGATCACCATTTGGATCTGAATCATTTTCCAAAAGCACACTAGGATCAATGGTGATCACAGTATCCTCAAGAGTTACAAAGCCACCATCATCTCGAGCTGTTGGCGCATCATTTAAAGGTATGATTTCCAGTTCAACATCAAGTGTACTTGCAGCACCTCTCTCATCAACCAAATCAAATTTAAACGACCCTTCACCTAATTGTTCTGGGGTAAAAGCAATTTGACCTGTATCACGATCAAATAATAAATCACCATTTGTCGGAGAATAAATGTCAATGATTTCATAATCATCGCCTTCAATATCAGTGGTTTTTCCTAACAAATCACCGATAGTTATGATCGTTGTAATACCAAGCCTAAAGATAAACTCCAACCGTCCAGAAGCACGCGGCGCATCATTGACAGGTTTAATAAACAACTCAACAGCAGCCGTTGAAGTTTCTCCAGAAGGATCAATAACAGTGTAAGTGAACCCTGCAAAACCAAAATGATCACCACTAGGATTAAATTCAACAAACCCATCTTTAAGAGTAGCACTACCATTACTACCCTTTGAGGTACCAGATCCACCGATAGGAGAATTATTTTCATCATAAAGTGGACCAAACCCGCCGCTAGCGACAAAAAGCTGATCACCATCAACGTCAATATCATTGCCTAATAGCAAGTTCACAGGAATAAAGATTTTATTATCTTCTATTCCTTCAAATACCCCATCATTCACACCAACAGGCGCATCATTAACGGGAGCTAAATTAACTTCAACCTCAGCAGTTGATTCACGTCCAAAATCATCTCTGACCGTATATTCAAAGAAGGCATCTCCATTAAAATCTTGAGCACCAAGGAATGAGATTGTGCCATCATCATTCAATGTCACATTTCCATTTCGCTCATTTTGAACAGAAACAATTTCCAATTCATCAAGACCACCTTCAGCATCATTCGCGATTAAGTCAGAAATAGAGATTGTCGCGATTTCATCTTCAACACCAAGACGGAAAATATCATCTTCAGCATTAAACCGCCCAATACGTTGCAATTCATCAATCCGGTCACGATCCCAAATTGTTCCATCAGCAAAAACAACCTGCTCAATACCTTTTTCTGAACTTATGAAATGGTCTTTGACTCTAATTGTATCAATTAAAAACCCATCATCACGCTCAAGTTCAAACAGAGCGTCATCCCCTTCACGAACAACAGATAAATCTGAAGGGCGAACATCTGGATTAAGTACAATTTTATCAATATCAGCACCAGTTCCATTTTCAACAACAGTATCTTCACCACTGTCATATCCAAATAGATATGCATCTGAACCAGCACCACCCTCTAACAGGTCATCGCCAAATGCACCATCGAATGTTTCATCCTGATCACTGCCAATAAAGTGATCTGCAAAAGATGAGCCTTGTAGTTTTTCAATATTTAAGTATGTATCCCCACTTGCCTCACCAGCAAGTCCTTGACCAAGATTGAGGTCAACTGTAACGGCTTCATCCGCACCTGTGAAATCAGCAACGTCAAATCCTGATCGTCCATCAATCACATCAGCGCCACGTCCACCGCGGAGAATATTATCACCAGCATCTCCTCGGATAATATCATCATGAAAAGAGCCCTGAATAATTTCTATACTATCAAATGTATCACCTAATGCATCTCCACCACCGGCGGAACCATCAACCATATCAATGGTGACCCCTTCAGCTGACAAAGTATAATCAGCAATATCCGTGTCTTCACCACCAATCAAGGCGTCAGCACCACGACCACCAATTAAGGTATCATTACCGGCACCACCTTGAAGCAAATCATCCCCGCGTTGCCCTTGCAGAAGGTTATCTTCTTCATTGCCTTCAAGATTATCATCAAAATCTGTACCAATGAGATTTTCAATACTTACAAGTGTATCTCCAGCAGCATCACCGCCACTGGCCATGCCATTAGCCAAAGATATGGCAACAGCTTCACTTGAATTAAAGTAGTCGGCAGTATCTTGGCCCTCACCACCATCAAGCAGGTCACCATCGGTACCGCCTTCAAGCGTATCATCTCCCTGCCCACCTAAAAGCTCGTCCACACCACCGCGGCCTTCAAGCCGGTCATTGCCAGCTCGGCCAAGCAACTCGTTGGCCTCATCACTACCACCAAGAGTATCAGAAAAGTCTGTACCTGCCAGAGCTTCAATATTGAAATAGACATCGCCTTGAGCAAATCCCCCTTGGCCAATACGAGTTAAGATATCAGCTCGTACACCTGTATTGGAGCCGGCAAAATCAATCAGGTCATAACCCTCACCACCATCGATTTCATCAGCATCGTCACCACCAAAAATCACATCATCGCCGGCACCTGCATCAATAGTATCCGCACCAGCACCGCCTTCAATAAGATCATTGCCGCCAAGAGCCAAAATGGTGTCGGCACTATCTAGACCAACAATCGTTTCATTCAAGTCATTACCAATTAACAAGTCTGTTAGCGGCGTTCCTGTCAGCTCGTTACCGTAGAAAGATGAGACATTGGCGCTAATAAACCCAATATCTTCCAACCCTGTTGTATCGGCTATGCGATATTGGATGGTAAGTTCACCTGTAAAGTCCTCAGGTTGATAAACAACGATGAATTCCTCTCCGCCTGCTTCAACAACTTCAAACGTACCTGCTGAAACGCTGTCAACACCACTGAAAGAAATTTCATCGTCATAGTCATTTTCAGAAACATCTACATCAATATCATTTGCAAGAAGATCAGTAACACGAATAACCAGAGGAACGTTAAAGGCGGTTACAAAGCCTTCATCATTAACCGCTGTCGGTTCGTCATCAACAGCAATAATATTGAGGTTAACTATACCATTATCAGACCCATCACGATTATCAGTAATGGTATAAGTAAACCCTTGTGATTTTGTTACATTTGCAAACGGGGTGAAAAGAATATCCCCGTCATCATTATATTCCAAAGTTCCGTTTAAGAGCTGTGCTTGCCCTAGAGTTAAACTGTAACTAACAAACTCTATTGGATCACGGTCAATATCCGTATCATTGGCCAAAAGCGTTGCAATAGGGATAACAGTTGGAACATCTTCAAAAAGAGTTATCGTATCTTCAACAGCAACAGGCGGAGCATCACCAACATTTTCAAAATACAAGGTTACATGCCCTGCGCCAACTGCCCCTTCTGGGTCAGAAATGAGATAACTAAAGCTAGCTTCTCCCCAATAATCAGGATCTGGAGTGAAGATAATAGAACCTTGATCTGTAATCTCAATCTCACCCTCAACCGCATTATCAGCAGTTACAAAGGTAAGGTTCAAACCCTCAATATCATAATCGTTTTTCAAAAGTTCAACGATAGGAATTTCAATTGGGACGTCTTCAAACCCACGCAAAATAGGTAAGGCATCACTTTCGTAACTATCGTCTCTGGCAATTGGATTATCATTTACTGCCAAATAATCCAGTCTAACAGTGGCACTTGCTTGAGCACCTTGACCGTCGTCGACCGTATAATCAAAGCGAGCAATACCATTAAAGTTATCAGTTGGATCAAAAAGAATGGTGTTATTGTCAAGAACAGTGGCAACACCTCCAAAACTATTTTGAACACGAACAAAAGAAAGCAAGTCATTATCCGGATCCAGGTCATTGCTAAGTATGTCAGCAATATTCACGATAATCGGGTTATCTTCCCGCAAACGCTCTCCAGCAAGTTGATCATAAAAATCATCTTGAGGTGCTGGTTCATTATTAACCGGCTCAACATATAGTTCGGCGCGGCCCGTATCAGTTAAACCAGCTTCATCTTCAACAACATATTCAAAATGCGTATTTCCAAAGAAGAAATCACGAGGGGTTACAATGATAATACCATCATCAGTGAGCTCCACTTGAACATCAGCATTAGAAATAACAGATGTAATGATCAGCACATCTCCGTCAACATCATTGTCATTTCCAAGCAATGTTGATTGATCAATTTGAAAGGCAACATTTTCAAGAGTTTCAAAACCAGTATCAATAGAGGCAACAGGTGCATCATTAACAGGATTTACATCAATATAGACTTTAGCCTCAGCACGTCCGCCTTCTGGTGTATTTGCAACATAACTAAATGTAGCAATGCCATTATAGTTTTCATCTGGAATAAATTGTATATTGCCGTCACTAGACAAACTCGCAGTACCATTTTCAGCGCCAAATACTTGAGATAAAATCATCCGGTCGCCATCAAGGTCATTTGACAACAAACGTATTGATTCAATCGTCAAAGCCTGATCTTCATCTACAGAGAAACCGTCATCATCAAGTGCTTGCGCAACAGGTCTAACACGTAAATTAACATTTGCTTCAGCGATACCGTTAAGACCATCGGAAATGGTATAAGTTAAAGTTGTAGGACCAAAAAACCCTTCATTAGATGTGTAAACGATGTCTCCATTTTGGTTTAATTGAGCAACACCGTTCGCCCCACCATTTACAGCAATAATGCTTAAATCATCACCATCAACATCAAAATCATTACGCAACAATGTTGAAGCCAAAATAATTAATGGCTCTGAGGTTACAGCTGTGAAGAAGCCATCGTCTATTGCTGTTGGGACTTCGTTATCAAGCAATGTCGTTAGGGTTTCCTTCGTCCAAGAAACACCATCAGTAAAGACAAAATCTTCGATAGCTTTATTGTCATCAGCTAATGCATCAATAATGGTAAGACTATCATTTGGCGCTGAAACAAAGCGGAAAACAACAGAGTCACTGCCAACAAAAAGACGTTCAACAGACGTTTCAGAGGAAACAAAATCAACGAATTGAACTCGATCTGTTATTTCAGGGCCTTCATAACCTATCTCTTCCTCAATCGTATCGTGGCCGTCCCCCCGTCCAAAGATATATGTATCCGAACCTAGATGTCCTAAGAGACGATCATTACCAACACCTGCACCGATACTATCATCGCCTACAAAACCATAAACATTATCATTACCAATGGTATTCACATCTTGAAGGGCACGAGTACGCATATCTTGCTTGGTCCAAATCGACCCATTAGCAAATTCAATCTCGACCAAACCTTCACTATTTTCACTTAAAGCATCTTCAATGATTAAGCGATCACGCTCACCAGACAAACGCAAAACAAGATCAAGGCTATCTGGCCCAAAACGAACCGCATAGCTAACATCTTCCACATTGTAATCAGCTAAAATTAAACGGTTTTGGCCAGAAACATCACTAATCCGATCATCACCATCACCTGCATAGTAAACATAAGTGTCATTACCAAGTCCCACAGACAAGAGATCATTTCCAAGCCCTGCAAGTATTGTATCTGCCCTTTGGCTCCCTAAAATGATATCATCATTTTCAGTATTGGTTGCCTGTAACAATTGCTCTTGAATTTGAAGGAGTGTGAAACTTTCTCCGCTATCAGCAAACAAAACAGTTTCTAATTCATGATCTCTATCGCCACTTAATCCATTAACAATAGTAATCAAATCATCGGCATCATCAAACCTGACGATCAGGTCTTTTCCTTCTAATCCCCGTCGTTCGAATACAACTTCAATGACAGAGTAACCCACAATCTCAAGACGATCATTTCCAAAACTATCATTTTCAATAATAACATCTCGACCATCACCTCGTGTAAAGCGATAAACATCATCACCTTTTAGGCCAGTTAAGAGATCATCTCCGCGCAAGCCTTCGAGCACATCATTTTCATCAGTTCCCACCAGACGGTCATTATCATCCGTGGTCACATTTTGGATCATATAATCTTGAAAATTATTTTCGGTCCAGATGGTACCATCATCAAATAATATCCGTTCAATGCCCTCAGAATCATATTGCCCAGCACCTTTACGAACTGTGATACGCCCACCATCCCCTGCATTAGGAGCACTTTCATTGATGATAATCTCTAAATCTTGCTCGGAATTTTGTGAAGCATAATTATCTTTAAAACCAGCTTTGAGACGAACATCAGCAGGATCTATATTTTTTAGCAGTAAATCACTGCTATCTCTGCTTGTCCTTCCATCTTCGTCCCAAATACGATCATAACCATCACCTCGGTTATAGATGTAGGTATCTTTACCATCTTTGCCAATAAACAGGTCATCGCCTTTACCGCCTTCAAACGTATCGTCAAAGAGAGAACCAATAAGTTTATCATGTTGATCCGAAGTTTCACTCAACAACAAGATTTCTGAAATATCACTAAGTGTGCGGCTTTCCCCATTTGCAAAGTTGTAATTCTCGACACCATGTTCAGAGAATGACGACTCAATCAAAGCCCCAATAACTAAAATAGAGCCTCCATCACCGACACCAACTGCCGATTCTGAAATATTTAAACGCAAACCTCTCTCTGTTCGCTCAAAGGTAACATCCTCAATAGCTATGTTTTCTAGAATTAGGGTATCTAAGCCATCTCCGGTATAGTCACCTGTTTCATAAATTTCATCATGACCATCACCACGACGCCAAATATAGGTATCATCACCATGGCTACCTTCAAGAATATCATACCCTTCACCGCCACTAATTTGATCCGCAAGATAGGACCCACGAATAATATCATGATCATTAGTCACTGTTCTCGCCAGTGCCAAATTCATTGCTTCCCCAATGGTCAGCTCAGAACCATCACCAAATGTGATTTTTTCAATAAGGGTGTTGTAACCATCTGCTCCTGAAGTGAAGCTATCTTTAAGAGTGATACGGCCAGCGATAATCCCACGATCAGAGTCCTCTAAAATTTCAAGAAACAAATCATCAGCACGGCGAACAAATTGAATATCACTTTGGACAAAGTCAGGAAGATCGACAATATCTTCACCTGGTCCATTTGAGCTCCCCCCCTCATCAGGAAAATCAGAAATTTCTTCACCACCACCTGAACCATTAAAACCTTCATCTTTATAGATATCGTAGCCATCACCATTGCGATAAATATAAGTGGTATTAGTGTCTTCCGTCTCAACATAATCATTACCACCTAAAAGCTCGATTTCTCTATCACCAACAGGATTAATGACAACGTCATCTCCTTCAGTGCCCAAAGGTTCTGGGTTTAGCAGTACAAAAATGTTGCCTTTGTTCAGAACAGTGCCATCATCAAACTCTATGGAATTTACACGCAGGTCAAAACCACCCGATTCAAAATCTAAGAATGGGTCCCAATTCCCTTCTATAATGCGAATTCGCCCAGCATCTCCTGCTCCCGGTGTTGTTTCTGCAATACGAATTATAATATCCCGTCCATGCTCAAGAACGGTTATATCATCAGGACTAACTTGGTTTAATCGTAGTTTTAAAGATGATGGGAAGTCACTAAAAGGCCTTTCAATGAAATGTACAATATCATCCCCATCTCCACGGTTATATACGATTGTATTATCCATAGCTTCAGAGCGGATGATATCGTCCCCTTGACCTGCTTCGAAAACAGTAGGGGTGTATGTGTCAATATCAACGATAGAATTGTCAGAATAATCAATATGATCATCATTACTAGTTCCAGTCACCTCAATAGGAAAACCAGAATCTAAAATTTGGATACCAACATTAACTGGATCTGCTTGCTGCAACTGATTGGTAATTTCAGTTTGATCCCACACAGTACCATCAGCAAAAGAAATTTGCTGGAGGCCTGTTTGGGCATTTTGCAACCAAATACCTTCTTTTGTTCCAATGATCGATAAGAAATAATATGTTGGCAGTACAGAAGAAGAAGCCGACAAGTCAAAAGGCCCCTCTCTCAACTCAACCTCATTAGGATTTAAATCCGTCAGCTGGAGGTTATATTGAATGGTGTTATTACCAGTGCTTACTGTATCGTTACCATCACCACGAGAGTAAATAATGGTGTCTAATCCACCTTCAGGAAGAATAACATCATCACCTTTTAGCCCCTCAAAGGTTTCATTTCCATCAAAGGTACCTTTTAGTCTGTCATCCCCATCTGTTGCATCAAAATTCACCTCATCGCCAGCACCAGGCGTTTCAATATCAGGTATTAGGTTACTAATAAATGTTTGAGACCACTCGGTGCCATCATCAAATACAATTTTCTCAACACCTCTATAGGATTGAGTTGTAATTTGATCATCTGTACCTTCAAAGGTAAGGACAAAGCCCGGCGAATAAGAACCTGAAGCATAATTTCGACCAACAACAACTTCTTGAGGCGTATATCCTTTTAAGAATAAAACATCATCCTCAGATGAAGAAGTGCCAATAATGAAATCTTGGCCATGACCACGGTTAAATATAATGTGGTCAGAACCAAAACCATCATCACCAGACAAGATAACATCATCACCCAGACCCGGCTCAATCACATCTGATTGATCCGTTCCTAAAACAAAGTCATCTCCATCTGAGGATTGTTGTTGTGAAAATTTATTTAACAATCCCTGGAAGTCTAGTTCAACATCATCAAATATAAATCGGTCGATAGGGCGAGTGATTGTCCCCCCATTAGAAGAGCTATATGCATAATTAGAAATATCAGGCAGAATTATTTCGTCATCTGTCCCGTTGAATTTGATGATTAGACCTTCTTCATTTTCTGGGGGAACAACAATGATAATATCATCACTTGAATACCCTTGAATATAGAGAGTATTCTCAACTCCAATTTCTACCTCATCAATGAAACTATCACGTCCACTGCCTCTCACGAAAGAATAAGCATCAGCACCTTCCCTACCCTCAAAAGTCTCATCTTGCGACGTTCCCTCTAAGAGATCTCCACCTTGAGTGCTTGCGATATAACGCGGGGTTCCGTTGATATACGCATTTTCAATAGCTACTTTAATGTCATCTTGCGAAAATACAGTACCATCACGAAATTCAACTTGACGTACAGTACTAGCAGACGACCTCAAAGCATCGACTAAAATAACTTCATCCCCGCCACTCATTCGAATAACAACATCAAAGGATATGTCTTGTGACTCTAGGCGTTGAAAAGTTACTTCTGCAGGAACATGATCAGCTAATAAAAGAGTATTAACTTCAGAACTTGAACCACTATCCTCGATGACATCGTGTCCGTCACCTTTGCGGAAAATATAAAGATCCCGACCGCTATCACCATCTAAATAATCATCACCAGCGCGGCCTTCAATTGTATCAGCAGCAGTCGAGCCTGTTATGGCATCATCAAATTCAGTACCCTTGCCTACAGTCAATTGAAACAATTCATCACGTGTAAATGTTGTCCCATCACCAAATACAACTTCATCAACACCTTGTAAAAATTCATTGTAACGCAATACAATTTCATCATCAGTGCCTTCAAAGGTGAGAACGAGTTCATCTCTATCAGAAACAGGTCGTTCCACCCGCATCTCTTGAGCAAGAAAACCAACAATTTCTAAACGGTCATTGCCATTGGCATCTTCAATGACATCTTGTCCGTCACCCCGGCTGAAGATAAATTTATCATTTCCATAGCCACCTCGAATATCGTCATTTCCTAATCCACCAGAAATAACATCATGTGTTGAACTACCCAAGATAAGATCAGCATCATCGCTTGTTTGACTATTCATCAAATTAGCAAGTAATTCTTGGCGATTCCAACTTTGCCCATCAGCAAATGTAAGTTTGGGGATCTGACTGTTTGTCAACGCATTGACCAAAGTGACTTGATCACCTGTTTCAGTAAAAGCGATAATAATATCGTTAGAGCTTGGACTAGGCACTCTTACAGAAACATTAGAACTATCAAGATCATCGAAAATAATTTCTGCGCGGTTTAAGCCTTGTATATAATCAACCTTATCTAACCCATCACCACTCTTGAACACAACGACAGTGTCTGAGCCCATCTTGATACTGTCAAAACCAGAACCAGGCCTTATCTCATTATCAAAAACAGTCGAACTAGCATCAATGAAATCCTGTCCCGCATAAGAAGTATCTTGATTGATGAGTTCTAACACATCAAGAAGTGTTAGTGTCTCACCTGATTGGAAAATAAATTGCTCTATATGATTGTCATCATCATTGAGCAAAGCTCCCCTTAAAATGACAAGCTTTTCGTTACTCTCAACAAGGGTAACCAGCAAGTCACCATCAATATTTTCAAATTTAATCTGATTGCGCGTGACCCCGAGTCCAAACTCAATTCGGTCAACACCAGCACTATCAAAAATACTCGCATTTCCCTGGCCAAAACCAAATTCATAAAGGTCATCACCAGATCCACCTTCAAGAATATCAGAACCAGCTCCACCAACAATCTTATCATCACGCCCATCAAAACCAATAAGCCGATTATTTTCATCATCGCCGATCAACATTCGATCACGAACATCTTCAATATTTAAAATTGTGCCATCAGCAAAATGAAACTCCTCAACTTTGGTGTTGGTCAAACCACCAATAATCGTCAAAGCATCTTCGCCATTACCAAGATCAATAAGCAAATCATCTTCATTACGACGGAACGTTAAATCATCAGCTTGAACTGTTAGTCCAAAAACAACACGATCAATAACCGAAGGATTATCTTCCTGCTCCTGAATTCGATCCAGGTCATATCCAAGACCGAAGGCATAAATATCTTCTTGGTTACCACCAATTAAAAGGTCATCACCTTGGCGGCCATCTAAAGTATTAGGTTGGTCTGGCAAACCTTCAATAACATTATCACCTCGGTTGCCACCCTCAATTTGCAATAATTCTTCAACATCAGAATCTAATAAAAATGAACCATCTTGAAATTCAAAACGTTCAATCCCATCACTAATATTGCGAAACTGGTTTTGAATACGCAGCACATCTGTACGCTCAGCAATTGTAATAACAAGGTCATCACCATTTTTAGTAAAGACAACATTGTCTCTGGTAATATCATCACCAAATTCAACCACATCCTGTGTCGGCACAGAGACCCCTTGACGGTCCTTCCAAGACGCACGTTCCTGAGTATCAATGATTAGATCTTCGGCATAACCAACATCAAACTTATAACGATCACCACCATCTCGGCCAATAAGCGTATCATTGCCGCCGCGACCATCTAACGTTTCAGAAAAATTCGAACCAGTAATAATGTTATCCGCATTATCACCAACTAAATCAATATCTTCAGGATTGAAGTCTGAATAATTCAACGTACGGTCAGATAATTCAAAAAATTCAACTGCACTTTCTTGCAAACCAGCGCGAACATATTGATTTTCCATAACGACTTGGTCGCCTGTTTCATCAACAGTAATAATAAGATCAAGGTCGGTGCGAGAGAAGGTAACATCAGTCGTTAGAATATCACTCAATACAACCGTATCAATACCACCAAATGTAGTCTCAAAAGCACTTGTAGGCACACTGACATCATAGATTGCATCCCTGCCATACCCTTTTTCAAATAGGTAAGTATCATTGCCACCAAAGCCTTCTAAACGATCATTACCCAAACCGCCATCAATGACTTCACTGACCATTTCAAAGCCATAGATAACATCATCATTTTCAGTTTTTGCTTCATTGATAAAATGTTGAAGTAATTGCAAGTAAGACCATTCGGTCCCGTCAGCAAATGTGATTTCTTCAATTAAGTTCACATAACCAACAAGGAAAATATATTCTAGAAAATCACTGAGGACGAGTTCATCTTGCGTGTCTTTAACTCGTAGTCTCAATGTGTCTGAAGAGCCATCTCTGAGATAATCAAAATCTGTCCATCTCAAATCATCTGTGAATTCAAGATAATCAGTTTTTGTACCGAACAAAGATGCACTCATATCATTATCAAGGAAAACATCTTGGCCATAGCCACGCCCATAAATATAAGTGTCTTCACCTTCTAACCCAGTTAGGAAATCATCTCCAGCGCCACCATCTAGAATATCTTCTATCAAAAATCCATAAATGGCATCATCGCCCTCTGTTTTGGCATTTTCTAAAACACGCCGAGCGATTTCATTAAATTCTAATGACGTTCCATCATCGAACAAAAAACGTTCGATTAAGTTAGGCGCAATAACATCAACATCAAGAGAGGGGTCAAGAGCTGCAAAGGCCTCAAAGTTAAGTGATGTTCCACCAAATTGCTCAATGATAGTTAAAGTATCACTGGTTTCATTTCCTTCATCATCCAGCAGGATGATTTTGAGGTCTTCACTGTCCCCATCACGGACCAATTTCAATGCATCAGAAGTTAGACCTTCCCCTAAAAACTGAACAAAATCCAACCCAGCTGTAGCCGCACCAAAAGAGAAACTACCAGCATCATCAATAACATCTTGTCCATCACCACGTTGATAGATATAGACATCGCCACCCGCGCCGCCTTCAAGAACATCATTACCTTTACCGCCGGCTAAAACATCAACTTCACCGGAGCCAACATACGTATCACTTGTATCGCGAGGATCAGATACTTCTATAGCTATTCTAAAACGGTCCCAAAGTGCACCGTTTGCAAAAACGATATTATTAACACCCGTCTCATATTGAACGAGCTTCGCACTGTTACCATTCCCCTGAATTGCACGTTCATTCAGTTCTCCAAGAAATTGGTCAGTTATCCTCAAACTATCTGTACGTCCTTCGATATTGATAATCAGGTCCATACCATCACGAATGAGAGTAACTTCATCAGATTTTACATCAGTAAAACGCAATTCATCGGCTTTGCCCAGATCTCGGTCATAAATAAAATCTTGTCCAAAATCCTTACCAACAAAATAGGTATCCGAGCCAAAACCACCACGATAGATTTGATTACCACCGGTGATATAAATCAAGTCAGCTTCATCTGTACCATCAACTTCTGTCACAGAAGTTTCATGTTGAATCAGTCTCGTTTCGTCAACTGACAGGGCATTTATGATCGCTTGCAGATCAAGATCTATACCTACATTCTCAAATGCAGGAATGATCATTTGAAAAATATAACGCTGATCAATTAAAAGGCGTGTCCCATATAAATTGGCTTGATTAGATACCTCGTAATCAGGATAGATTTGCCATAAAATTTCGTTCCAGTCGATCAAATAGTCATAAGCTTCATCAAAGCCAGATGGTGCAGCCTCAAAAATAGCTTCAAAGAATGGCGCCATTTCACGATCAGTTGTGGCCTTATAAACGTTATCTTCAACGTTAAATTCTATGCCGCGAGCAACATCACTTAAGCCACCTTGCACAGCAAAACGGACCGCATAACTACGGCTAATATTGATGTACTCAGTCATCATGGCATCATAGAGATCTATGACTGTATCAATACCAGAATCAAACTGTTCTTCAGAAAGGCTTCCTGGCCCGTTTTCATTAACCGCATAGTCTATCGTACCATCAGTTTCATTAATCACCGCTGAAAGGACTTGTGGTCTAAAATCAATACCAATTAAAGACGTGGCAAAATGCAATTGACCAGGCGTTAAGACTTCAACCCTAAAATGACTATCGTCCGTTGAGCCAACCTCATCTAGCGTATCAAGATCAACTTCAAAATTCCGCAAATTAAAATCACGGGCAGTGCCAAATTTATCTTGTAATTCTAATGCTCTATCTAAGTTGCGAGCCCAGACAAGAAACGTCCCATCTCTGTCCGTAACCTCAACCGTATAATCCACAACCACTTCATCAATGAAGTTAATACCAATACGCTCAACCTCAATTGAGGCATAAGGATTAAAGCTAATCTCCTCAAGGCGCCATTCTTGGCCTTCAGTCACAGCCTGGGCTTGAATATCTTCAATGGTTGGGCTGACAATAATTTGTCCATCACTGTCCAAAATCGGGGTGCCGCTAGCCAGCCCCCAAGACCCATCTTCATTTTGGATGCCATAATCATGAACAATAACCCGGCCTTCAACAACCTCAGCTAAATAAGGCGCGTTATCGCGGTGCTCTAGTGCTTCAGCACGAGAAGAAGGAGAGAATGTTTGTTCAAGCTGCCAATTGCCCCCAGATTGCGGTTGTTGAGCTAAAATATTTTCTAATGTTGGTCGTGCAATAACCAATCCATCTTGGTCGAGCACCGGCTGCCCAGATGCTAATGCCCAGTAGCCACCTGTTTCATCTTCAACATAAACACCACGATCAACAAGCTCCGTCAGACCATTATTATCTGCCAATAATACAGGTGTTAATTCTCTGCTAAGCTCAATAGAAAAACTCCATTTACCAAGCACTTCGCCAGCTTGTTCAACAAGAGTTTTTAATTTCGGCGTAGACATGCCTGAAGAGGCTTGTGCTACAAGCTCACCCAGCTCAAAATCATTTGAGGCATCAACTGCCAAATCAGCAACCCGGCCAAAACCTTGAGCGTTAACAAGACGGCCCTCTAGCCACGGAGCAATGCCTTTCTCACCGCGATAAACAGTATCAACTTCACTAAGATCAAAAATCGCTTCAAATAGATTACCAACGCCACCTGATTCAAATGTGAATTGACCGCGCGCAGGTAAAAATGCGCCTTGCGGTGTTTCAGCATTTAACTCTGTTCCAGCAGCATCAATTGAGATAATGCCAAGCTCATCAAGAGTGAACAATTCACCTTCATCGGTTTCGCCGTCTTGATCAATGTCACGCCAAACACGCAGTTCAGAATAAATCAGATCTGCTGTGTCGATAACCCCATCGCCATTGTCATCATAAAGGGCAAGCTCTTCAAAGCCATCCATTGTGGCATCACCAAACAATTCAGTGATATCATCGATGCGGTTATTGTTGTTTTTATCAAGGGCAAGGAAACCGTCATCCCCTTTTAACCAGCCGGTACGCTCAGCAAAAAAGTCAGCATCAGTGTCAAAATAAACTTGGGACGTGTCAAACCCAACGGTCTCAATACCATCCCCATCGAGATCAAGCACAAGCGGATCCGCCTCAATACTCCAGGCTACAGCTTTCGCAAATCTAATAGAAGCAGCCAGCATTGTCACAGCTTCATCAATCAAAGGTAAGGCATTAAACAAACCACCTGTACCGGGGGCAGGGGGAAGTAAAGCTGCCAGTGCAAAAAAAGGATTGGCTTGTTTAAATATCAGGCCCAGGTCACCCTTTGCCGCGTCAGGGTCTGCTAAAAGATCAAAACCCCAAATGGTTTTCACACCCTCAAAGTTTTTAACCCGCTGGCCTGTAAAATCAAATTGCCGTGTAAATTCAGCAGCATCACTATCATTGCCAAATAAAAGCTCACCGAAAATAGAAAAAGTATTAGCGACAATCAGATCTGATCCATTTTCCGGATCAATAAAATAATTAATGAAAGGGAAGAAAATATCAAAGTATATTGGACTTTGATAAGTTGCCAGCCCAACACCACCACCAAGTCCGAACCCTACACTTCCAAGCGCCATAAAAGGAATATTGTTATTACCACCAACCAAGGGTAGACCGAAAAACTTCAATAAGTCCTCTTTACCACCATCTTCAATAACAGTATTAGGATACCACCAAAATATATCTGAGTTAGTTGCATCCTCGGCAAGTTTAGCACCATTTATATCAAGTCCATCAATTGTGTCACCATAAAGCTGACCACCTTTCGAAGTGTTAAACACCCAGTCACGACCTTCTCCGCCAAGGGTGATAGCTTTTACACCACCAAATGCAAGAACATTATCTCCCCCTTTACCCCCGTCCAATTTTAATTGTAGATTCTCTAAAGCCTGATACTCAGATGACCAACCAATCAAAACATCATTACCATCTTCACCTGTAACTTCGGCTTGGCCTGTTGCAAAAATCCAATCATCCCCACCTCCACCAAATGCCCGGCTTTGGCCCATAGCAACAAGGAAGTCTTCCCCTTCATCACCATATAAAGTTGCCTGTTCTCTGCCCAGTAAAAAATCACTGCCGCCTTCACCATGAATGATAGCAGAACCATACCCCAACAAAAGGTCCTCATTATCTCCAGAAAATACTTTTGCTACATTGGTTGCAATAACAAAATCAGCGGCTTCTCCTGTTAAGTTTTCACCTTCATTAAATAAAAATATTGGAAAGTCTGTATATTTTAAATCTGAGGGGTACGTTCCATTAGGATCAATTTCTTGCTGATTGGCTCCAATATAACGAGCCAAATGATCACGTAAATCTAAATCAGTTTCATTAGAATTAAACAAGGAATCATAAAATTCTTGGCCTGTCTTTAATATGATGTCACCTGCTGCTTGGTTTACACTTGCAACCATAGCCAAAACACCAAGTCCAGCCAGCAATAAGCTTGGGTGAAGCACAACAAAACCTGCTGTTAAGGCCGTCGCAAACACCCGCCCTTCTTGCTCCCTTATAAAGTAGGGAGCAAAATCATCCAAAACACCTACATGCTCTTCTACCCACAATACCCGTCCCGTTGCATCACGTTTAACACTATAATCAGAATTAGAGTTATCTATAACACCTCCGTAATCATTAGCCTCAAAGCCAACCCTATCACCGAAGATAAGTTGAATACCGCTTAGAACAGCTGCCGCATTTCCTGCATTAAACAATGCATCAATATCGGTTAGATCAATTTGCTGAATGCGGCCAGGGAAATATTCAAATAGATTATTTTCTCGCCAAATTTCATTATCGAATTCCTGAATTTCTTTGGCTGAGAAAGCACCTGATCCACCTTCGGCAACTGCAGCTTCAATTTTTGTGAATAAATTCTCCACAATTTGCAAAGAAAACGCATCTACGGATAATGTGTAAACATCAGGATTGGAGAATTTAGCAATGGCATTACCAATTAAGGCACCACCACCAAAGAAACCTGAATAAGTAGAGATATGAGCCTGCAACAAACTTTGCTTTGCTCCATCAAGATTGATATCCTTAATCATTTCATAATAACGAATATAAAAGCCACCTCGATCATCGGCATCTACCAAACGGCGGAGTTCTTCTACATCAGCTGTTGTAAGTGCAGGCATTAGTTTTCTCCTAAATTATCGTAATAGCTTTTATATTTTGGATCACAACCAACCATTGGACAAATAGCATCCAGGACAAAAGCAACTTGCTTTTCGGCCTTCAATAAGCCACCTTCCAAATCATTTTGATTTTGACGAAAACTGCGGATAGAAACTTCCATTTCCAATCCATCGCGCAAGGTAAGTGCATGGTTACAGAGAATTTTTCTTTTGTTACCAGGGTTAGCAAGGCAAGCAATTGAACGTCTGGCCTTAGTTTTGGAAATCAGCCTGATATATCCGTATAATCCATAGCTTGGTTTATTATATTTGCTATATGCACAGGTTCTATAAACATCATACGCGCTTATTTCATCAATTTTTACGGCTTTTCTTGTGGTACATTTACGAAGGTTATGCGAACTGTGGTATACACCGCTTTTTACACCACTATAATTCCCTCTAAGGCGCACAAAATACCCAGATTCTGTCCGGCGACCATATTTCTCAGTAACTTTCAGGGGCTTCCCTGTTTTTGCCCCAACCCAAAGTGTTATTTGGAAACTAGGTATTATTTTATCCGGTAAAACCGACACCTCTATGCTGGTGCTGTCTTTCGAGATTTTCTTCTTTGTATAAGGCGATGCTGAAACAATATACGCCTTTGGAATAGTAAATTGGACAACCGGCTCTGAATCCTGCTCACGCTGAAACTTCACCAATGTTGGTGTCATATCGTCAGAGTAATAATAAAAACATTGAGTGAAAATCTTATGCCCGGGGATACCACATCCTTCACTGCAAGAAGTCAAAAAGAGTGGAACCAAAAGCAAGATTAGCAAATTAAATACCGAACACCTCATACCGCCTCCTGCATGAAACAAATACGTTTGTCATTATTGATTGATTTTTGTCGCGACTGCTTCATCTATGCGATCATTCCAGAGTTCAACAAATAGGCATATTTCATTTGTCGGTCGCTGATGTACATAACAAAAGCGACCGACAAATATTTTTTTAGGCAGCTGAACCTTTACTAGCAACCGCACTATCATCCCCCGCCTGGATCGGCGCGGCACCCATTTTTTTCAAAACTTCCGGATCAACAAGTCGCGTGATGATCGGATGCATACGCATGTCACCTTCTTTGATCACCTGTTTGAAATTAGCAATCACAGATGTTGTTAGCTTTTGCGTTGGCGCAATCACATCCATAAGCCAGTTAATATCACCACTGGTCCAGTCTTCTGGTTTTAAGCGCACAGGGAAAACGCCAGCTTTAATCTGCTCACGAATACGCTGGTCAACCTCTTCACTAACACTGGCCCAAATGGCAATACCAATTAAAGGCTCATTGTTGGCAGGCGAGCCCTCAGTTTCTTCAGGTTTATGAGATGCCATTGCTACCCGATCGCGGATCAAAGGTTCAAGCAAAACAGAATTAAGATCACCGATGGACAAATTGCGATAACGAGGCAACACCATCAAAGCCATGGCGATTTTGCCAAAACTCTCATGCACCTTAGAACGCACGCTGGCTATTTGCGCCAATATTTTTGGATCTAATGGCGCATCACCGGATAGTCTTGTTTCAGGCGTTACTGCTGTTTCATCAGTTGATGTAGGGGGGTTGGGTTGATCATTTTGTACGTCAGTTGCTGCACCGTTGGACTTTGACTTATTACCGAAAATCATAGCTAGACTCACCTCTTAAACTTTTAGAACACTTTGTTAAAAGAGAAGACAGAGAACCCAATAAAATGATGTCAGACTTAAATGTTAGCACTTCTTATTTTACATGATAGTTTAGATTACTGAACTTAAACTGCACTTCTCCTGTGCTTTGGCGCGCCAATAAGCAAATAATCTATTCCCGAAATTATTTATCAATGTATTTAGAAATGCCCTAGCCAGAAACGGCCCCAATATCCCTCTTTACTTGTCTGTTAACTTGAATTCATCAAACAATGAACACTTCGTTAATACAGCAAACTGTAAACACAAAAAAAGTACAAGAGCAACATTTATTTTAGTTTTACTTTATCTTTTTAAAACAACTGCATGATACTCTATTATTTATACATATTAATAATAGAGTATCATGCAGCTTAATGCATTTAATATATTTCTCTCTCAATAAAAACTCATAAAGACAATTGATACATATACGTATACTGAATATATCGCATGGCTTCATCTCTTTTTATTTGCCAATCAAACAGACAACCAAACACTCTCCAATCATCACGATAGGGGTTAGTTTCAACTAATTGCCCTTATACGATAATCGTACACAAGAAAATTTGCCAATTGATACCGCTAGTGCTTGTACAACGTCAGCAAAAACGCAAAGTTTATGAGCCAAAGAAACATAGCGGGCCCTCGCATTAAAGAGGCACGATTAAAAACCAATACGAACCAAGCGGACTTAGCCGCTGCCCTTTCTGTTGATTATGACATCACGTTAGATCGGTCTGATATTTCCGAAATAGAAACCCAAGTCCGCGGCATCAAAGACTATGAACTGTGGATGCTATCGCCCAGATTTTAGACGTGGATGTAACTTGGTTGCTGCGCAGAGAAGAGGGGTGATTATTAGATGTGCCTCTTAAAAGCACCTTGTTTTTAACCCATTTCTTTTGGGGTTAGTTTTTTTATCAAAGACCACTTTTCTGGACAAAGCTGAACTAAATCAAAAACTCTATAATAGGCATACTTTGACCCAACTCAGACAAAGATAAAATCGTATTTGATACTAACGACTTGCAGAATGTTCCTTAGATCTATCTGACGCTAACTTCATATCAATTTATTGTCCGTCCAATAAGAATTAGTCTGTCGAAACCTGTTATTTCATAAACGAAACTCAATTAAGAATCTGTCAAGTTTCTACTTATAAAAAACGATACAAAACATTGCTTTCAAAAGATCATTTATTAAGAAAACTGCACACATTAAGCATGATATTAAAAAACAACTTTGTGCTCCGGAAACAATGCTAAATTAAATAGAAGAGCCAATAGTAGATGACAAAAAAGCGGCTCTAATTTCTTATGAACGTGTTGGGAGGATCATCAATGCCACTAACCGACAAGGAAAAAAAAGACTACCTTATTAAATACCAAGCTGCTGTAAACTTGGCTCGTATGAGTTTATTTGAATCTGAGGCCAAAACAGTAAGCGGTGGGAATGTTGCTGTTTTAGAAGTCTTTAATGATGAAACCAGAGTTTTTTCAGACAAAGCGTTTTCAAATAGTTCAGGCCTACCAAAAAACCTAAAAGCAAATTTAGCACCCTCAGTTCCTAAAACTGAGTTAGGTGATCTCGGCATCCCTAAAGGGCAACAACACGCCAACCATACAGAACCGAAGTTATGGAAAAAATTTGATTTACACAAAGCCTCAAAAAGTGACTTCAACAAGATCATACTGATCTCTGAAATGGATTGTTGTAAGTCATGCCTGAAAACCACAATTTCTGAACTGAGCGGCGTAACAGATTTAGTGGCTTTGAAAGGTAAAAACATAGAATTCATTGTCATAGAGCTAAACTCAAAAAAAGTCTCTTACGCACATGACTTAGTAGATAAGCTTTATTAACGCAAAAACTGAAATCAACATGAATTGAGAGAAAGGACACTATGGTTAAATGAAGTTCATAATTATTGGCATCATTGTTATCATCGCGATAATTGGCAGCTTCATTCAACGAAGGAAATACGCTTCTGACATAAAAGCCGCTGGTAACAATCCTGATCTATGGGTCAAAGCAAATTGCGAAAGCAGTCATAGGTCAAAAGGGGTGTTTAAATTCCCGGAAGAAATTGATAAAAACACAATCTCTTGGAACAGCTCTCCCCCTGAAAATGCAGTCCTTACCGAAAATAGTGAGAAAATTCGTTGGAACAGTGACAACGGAAAATGCAGTTACCATTTTGAGAGATCATGGCAATGTGAAGATAAAACAAAATTCATACAGCGCTCGCAATCCCATATTGTTTTATGCGGTCATTACCAAGATCCAAAAGATGACCCTCCAACAAAACCGCAAATCGAGCAACAAAATTTAGAAGAACCAACAAAGCCTAAAGGTTTTAAACATTATATATCATCTCTCAAATCACAGATCACCAATCTCACTGAAACCATTTTCAATAGGGTTTCAAGACTACAAGTTCCAAAACTATCACTACCGACAAACGAACTAACGAGTGATACAACGCAAAAAAAAACAGCGCCCTTAATTTCAAAGCTTGAAAACAAGACCCAATATTTAAAACAAGACGCCTTTTGGTTGTCAGGCACAATATTGGTCACCATTTTTGCAAACCTGATTGCCTTGAAGCTAAAAATCACAGGGTTAATTTTTTTCTTACTCCACGCCTTTCTTACACTTTATTTGCTCCTTCTAATCGTCTCATTTATTTTACGTGTAACAGTTAAGCGACGCCTAAATCCACTTAGAACTTTAATCGCGACTTTTATTGCGGCCCCTTTTCTTCATTTTTCACAAATATTCCTGAGTGTATTCATTCGTGAATTTATCACTGACTATCAAACCGCCGATATCCTTGCCTACATTTCTTCAATACTGTTTTTAATCATCTCAGTTCCAATAATCTTGTTCATCGGCAAAAAGATAAAACTTACGAAAAATAAAAGTCTCACCATTTTAAAAACCGTTTCAGGTCTCGTGATGTGTGATATTCTTTTCTTAGCCGCACTCGGGCCCAAAAAGGATTTGTATTTCTGGTTTGAATGGGGCGGGAGTTCTGCTCCCATCGGATTGATTTCAACCCTCATCGTTGTTTTCATAATCACCATGGCGTATCTCCTGCAACGCAAACAACCATCAAGCATGATGATTTTCATTGCTGGGGGGCTGAGCGCGGGGCTGATTTTACGCGCCCTTGTTGATGTACACATCACGACACAAGATCTCTTAAAAATATCAACTGACTTATCTGATTTTGTCTTTGCTGGCATTTGCGGTGCTTTGCTCGGAAGCGGCGCATTAATGTTAAAGCGGGTCTATGTCGATCAAGATCATGAAGCCCGACAACGTTTTGTGCGCACACGCGGCGGATTATATATTCTCTATGCGGTCATGCCGGTTTTTATTTTGTTGTTCGTGGCCTCTAGCCTCAATTCATTTATCAACAACGCGACAATTGAAACCGCAGCGATTGAGCATCGTATCTCCCTTCTCAAATATGACGCCCATCGAGCAAAACGCCATCTTAATGCGTATAAAAGGCGCATGAATGAACGTGTGGAAGATGTTGTGCTCCTTGCAAAACAGGTGAAAATTGATATCAAAGAAAACACCAAACTCGTTAAAGATGAGGTCGAAAGAAATGTGAAAGTCGCTCAAAAAGTTGCCATTGACGTTGCCGATAAAGCTGTCGGGCAACTGGCAGAAACAGGCAAAGAAATATCCAATGCGTTGAGCAGTGCCTTCACAATACCAGACATTCCAACCCCCTTTGGTGACATTCCCGTGCCAGATCTTGGCATTGGTGATGCGATAAAGAATGCAGTTCTCGGATTATTTCCAGATTTAAAAATTGAAAATCTTTTCTCTGGTTTTATCACCAGCATGACAGCTGATGTTGAAGCGCAACTGGCAGAACCCATAGAGCGGGCAGAAAAAATAAAAAATCATTTAATCCAAACAGCCAAGGCGCGCCATCAACGATTAAAAGATATTGAGCGACAAGCTGGAATAGATCTTGATAATTTAATTTCCGGTTTGAAATATGAAAAACAAAACGCTTATCGCCACATGCGCCAAAGCATCACACATTTTGTCAACATTGCTTATCATTTCTTGGTGTTCTTATTTTTTCTTGTTAGCGGAATGTTAGCCTTTCTTGTTTGGAGGGCGATAAACGCGCTTGCTATCATGATGGAGCGCATTGACCGTGGTTGGACAATGTTTACCAAGGGGCAAGACCCTGAAGAAGAAAATTTAAAAATTGCCTAGTCGCAGGATCTTAAAGTTCAATGTGCCTAAAACCAATTGATCTTTCAATCAGTCGCTTCTATGTGAAAATTAAAAATGGCAGGGCCCGTCCCATTCTGCGTTCTAGGTGAGATTTTGAAATCGTGAACATCAGGCCCTTGTGAGCCAGAGGTAGCAACTTCAAAGCGATAGTGGCTGACCGGATAAAGTGTTTCAAATTCACCGTTATCCTGTTGTAAACCGAAGAAGTATGTTTTAAGTGCCGTAAGGTCAGCTATTGAAATGGTGTATCTATCTGTATCTGGAAAATTTGGATTTGGATGACCAAGGTCTCGGCGATTCTTAGAAGCAATCAGGCATTGTTTCAATTGATTTTTCGCTTCCTGCAAATCCATTAGTCATATCCTTTTAAAGTGAGAATGTTTCTGATGGCTCATAATGCACCCAGACGATGTTCTGAAAACGAGCCATATTTTTAAGTACATGAATGAACGTCTATCATCCGATAATGATAGGGTAATTTCAAGGGGTTTATAAATTTAAAGTTTATTTGCAGATGAAATAATTATGAATGTTGGTTTTAGGGTCAGGTCTGAACTCACTATGGTGGAATTCACTATAGTGGCAGTAAACCCTCAAAATTCAATGATAGATGAGACTGTTTTTTTCTTGGGACAAGGGGGGCAAACAAAAGTGCAAATGGTCCGTTATTGATGCTGTGGACGGCTCCTCCCATCCGGCATCGTAATGTGCCAAAGTAGGTGTTTTAAGAACCGTTAGAGAAGGAGCCCTCCATGAATAATATTAGCATCATTGGCATTGATATAGCCAAAAATGTTTTCCAAATTCACGGCATTGATGAAGAAGACAATGTTGTCGTTCGTCGTCAATTAAAACGTCGTCAGGTATTCCCATTTTTTATCAAACTTTCCCCATGCCTGATTGGCATGGAAGCTTGCGTTTCATCACATCACTGGGCGCGCGAACTTTCTAAACTTGGCCATGAAGTAAAATTAATGCCACCCCGTTATGTGAAGCCATATGTCAAGCGGAATAAAAATGATGCAGCAGACGCTGAGGCGATTTGTGAAGCTGTGACAAGACCGAATATGAGGTTTGTTCCTATTAAAACGCGAGAACAACAATCGGTCCTAATGCTTCATCGAACCAGACATCTTTTTGTCCAACAACGCACAGCATTGATTAATGCGATCCGAGCGCATATGGCAGAGTTTGGGATTGTTGCTAGTGTGGGTCGCAATGGTGTGGAGGTTCTGCTTAAAAAGATTTTCACAGGTGATGATGATCGTATTCCTTTAACAGCATCTGAGTGCCTCAAGGCATTGGCTCAGCAGCTAGACTTTATAAAACTTCAAGTCATCAAAGCTGATAAAAAGATCCTTGCCTATCACAAAGCTAATGATCTTAGTAAACGGCTGGAGGCTGTTCCTGGTATTGGACCTGTAGTTGCAACAGCCCTTGTGGCCAGCATTCCAGATCCTCATATTTTCCGATCTGGACGAGATCTGAGTGCTTGGATTGGTTTAGTGCCAAAACAAAATTCAACAGGAGGAAAAGAACGCCTTGGGTCTATCTCCAAAGCGGGCAATAAATATTTACGCCGGCTGCTTGTTATCGTTGCCTTATCGGTTATTAAGAGGGCTAAGCAATTGGGTTACACACGTTACCCCTGGCTTGTGAAGTTGATGGAGCGAAGGCCTGTTAAAGTTGCCGCCATTGCTTTGGCCAATAAGATAGCACGGATTGTCTGGGCTATGATGGCGCGAAATCAGACATTTAAAACAGAGCTCTCAGGCAAACTAAAAATTGCTTAGGGTTCTTGGCTAAAGTTACCAACATGGAATGATCCATGTTTATCGAGGTTGGAAAGGGCAATTGATCGAATAACGCACCCACGCTAAGTCAGCCTAAAGATCGGGACAACCCATTCGTGCCATTGCGCCATTTATAAAGCGCGTGCTTTTGACCGGGCCCAATCTGCGGAGAGCATTATGGCCAGCAGCCATGTTGAAGCGCTGCACAAACAGGCCGGATACATGGCAGCTCTGACCTTAACTGGGGCAATTTTGATCAAAAAATTCTTGACAACACGGAGCCGTCCATACATGGCACACTGAGAAAATCATCTCTTGGAAAATTTATTACAAACATTCAGGACAACCACAGAGATGAAATAATTGATGCTTTGGATTTTCTATTCCAAGGGTTTTAAAACCATTATTTTTTAGTTAAATATTCTGACACTCAATAGAAAAATCGTACAACATTTTGTGTAACAAAACGTGCAACATATAAATTCTTAATTGCGATATTACTTATTAAAAACAATAACTTAATAAATATTCTCGTATAAGCAAAAATCCCTCCCTCTCCGCCATTATCTAAACTAAGCCCACAAAAAAGCCCCCATCATAAATGTTGAGAGCTAAAAATATTTTGAAGAATTAATAAACTGGCTAGCCAGCTTACCCCTCATCCAACCGCTTCAAAAATTCAATACGATCTCTCACTTGCGCCGCGCCTTCGCGGTGCGAGGCGCTGATCTCACCTAGATTATTAAGCGAGCGTTCAATGTTTCCGCTTTCAGCAAAAATATCCTCAACACGTTCCACAATGTTTTTGTAATATTCGCCTTCTTTAGCGGATTGCTCTTGCGTAACATCAATGATGTTACCAAGCTCATCCAACGAGGCTTCAATATTAGAAATGGAGCCCTGTGTTTTACCAAGCGAGTCTTTGGTATCACTTGCTAATTTTTTCACTTCACCAGCCACTACTGAAAAGCCCTTGCCAACCTCACCAGCACGCGCCGCCTCAATCGTCGCATTCAGCGCCAAGAGATTTGTCTGCCCAGTGATGTTATCAATAATCGAGAGAACTTGACGAAGCGAGTTCAAAGATTGGCTCACATTGCCAAACTTCTCAGACAATTCATTCGCCGCCCCCTCTCGCTGTGATGTGTCAACCGCATCATTGCTAGACATCGCATCACGAACATTATTAATCACATCCCCAAAACCTGAAACTTCAGAAACAACACCCTCAATCTGTTGAGAGGCATTCAGATAATGCGCAATATCATCAACAACTTCACGGCGCATACCGTTCAGCATCTCGACCTGATTAAGTTTCCGGCGGGTGAAATACTCAAAAAAGCTCGCATAATGAATTGGAAAATTATCAATCAGATCATCTTCATATGAATGATCAACATCAGAAAAGAAAGCAAGCGCCACCAGTGTCTGATTAATGTTCACCCCAAGCAGTTCACCAAAGGTCGAAAACCCAGCCGTTGGCGCCGGCCAAAGATCTTGCGCCCGGCTCAACTCATTCCCGTTATTCAACCGCCGTAATATACAGTCATTCATTAAAACAGCAGATGGCTTCGGTTTCCCATCAAGAAAGCGCGCAATGTCATTCTTCGTATGGTCAATAAAATTAGTCGCCTGAAGTAAAAGCAACTCATCACCCCGGGCAATATCACAATAAAAAGTGATAACCTCAGCCTCGGTATCAATACCGGCAATCGAGCGAACAAAAATTTCACCGCCAATTTCAACACCGCACGTTCTATTCTGCAGCGCATCCATAAGCTGTTCAGGGTCCACCCCTAAACTTGTTGAAAGCGCTGTCACAAGTGATATCACTTCACCCGTGTTCGGCTCAATCACAGAGGTCACAGTTCTCTTATCAATATCCGCATCAACAACAACATATTTTTGATTGGTCTTTTGAAAATTATGGCTGCGCATCACACTATAACGCTGACCAGGAGCTAACTTCACAAACGCCACCACAGCGTGATTTTCAAGTTGTTGCCGGCCATCAAATAATTTCGTCGTCACAAAATCCAATTTACCGCCAGCAGACCCACCAATGAAAAGACAAGGAAATTGATGACTATTGTAAACAGCTTCCATGAAATAGTTCTCAGAAAAAGAAAGCCCTTCAATAAAGGTCAATGCAAAGCTGTCTTTAGCATCCAGCTTAAAAGAAGGATTAACCTGCCTGAGAGATGCGGTAATTTTCTCCACCCGCGCATCACGGCTCATATCACTCTGACCAGAGCGCAAATCCTCACAAGATAGAGGAACCGAAAAAACTTCAACAGATTGCAGCAATTGCGGAGAAAAGATTTGCAAAACAACAGAGCGCCATTGATCCGGTGTATCACAATAAACTGTGCTGCCTTCATTAGTGCAAAGCTCACCAGCTGTTGTAGTGGCAATCACTTTAGAAGTGCCCGCCAACTGGTTAATTTTACCAACAACATCACCAAAATTCACATTCGGAGAGACAAATGCAATAACAAGGGAAGCTTCCTGTCCATCAAAGAGAAAATCATCTCTAGAAACATTCCCTAAAAAATCATCTGTTAAAATAGAGCGCACCGGAGGCTGATCTATATTTACGTCCTTAATAGAAAGGTGTTCAGCTTCACTTTGCTCCACAGGCTCATCATCCATGGCTGGTGAATTTTTAAATCGTGATAGCATCTGTTCCTCGCATTAAAATCAATAAGGGTAATAAATATGGTAAATGAAATTTAAACACCCATTTAGGACGTGCAAAGATTAAGAATGCATTGAGAAAAAAAGCCTACACTGCATATTCGAAACTAAAGTAGAACTAGGTGAAATAGATATCCATGAATGAAAGCCAAACCTTACAAAACATCGCCATTTTTGGTGCTAGCGGTACTATCGGCTCAGCTTTCACGAATCAGTTAGCTAATAAAAATAGCAAGGCAAACGTCTTTGCTTTCTCGCGTTCCGGCAAGCAATTTGAGTATGAAAATGTTCACTCACATACCTTTGACATAACCGATGAAAAATCAATTGAAACAGCCATAACAATCGCATCAGCAGAGGCCCCTCTAGACCTCGTTCTCATCACAACCGGTTTGCTTCATCAAAACCTGTCAGAAAAAACCACAAGAGAAAGCCTCGGGCCAGAAAAAGCACTCATCGATCTATCATCAGATAAATTCAAACACCTGTTCGAAGTCAACACAATCGGCCCGGCACTCATCGCCAAACACGCCCTCCCCCAAATGAGAAAAGACAAACCAAGCATCTTCGCGGCTCTCTCAGCCCGTGTCAGCAGCATAAGTGACAATCACCTAGGCGGTTGGTATGCATATCGCTCATCAAAAGCGGCTTTAAACATGATAATTAAAACCGCCAGCATTGAAATGAAACGACGAAATAAAAACCTAGTTGTAATCGGACTGCACCCAGGAACAGTAGATAGCGATCTATCAAAACCATTTCAGAAAAACACCCCAAAAGACAAACTCTTTTCTGCGGATCATTCTGTTACAAAAATGTTGGAAGTTCTGGAAGAACGAAAACCAGATGACACAGGCAAACTGTTCGCTTGGGATGGACAAGAAATTCAATTCTAAACTACGTCAAGTCTCAACAAAAAAAGCCCCTAACAAGAAGGGGCTTTCATTTAAAGACTTACGTAGACAGAATTAACGGGCCACATCAACAATCAATCGCCCTTTAATCACTCCCTTTAGCAAAGAAGCAGATGTTGGGATAACTTCGCTTAAGCCAATCTCTGAACTCATCTTTGTGAGGTGCTCAACATTTAAATCCTCAGCCAATCGGCGCCATGCCTCAAGCCGCTTTGGTTTCGGGCACATCACACTTTCAATACCAACCAAAGTCACACCGCGCAAAATAAACGGCATCACAGTTGAAGGAAAATCAAACCCGCCAGCTAAACCACAAGCAGTAACTACGCCACCATATTTCATAGACGCACAAATATTCGCCAAAGTCGTGCTACCAACACAATCAACAGCACCCGCAAACCGCTCTCTATTTAGAGGACGACCAGGTTCAGAAAATAAAGAGCGATCCAAAACTTCAGTTGCACCAAGCTCTTTTAAATAATCATGTTCATGCGCTTTGCCAGTTAACGCAACAACAGTGTAGCCAAGTTTTGCAAGCACTGATACAGCAACACTGCCCACGCCACCAGAAGCACCAGAAACAATAATTTCGCCATCCGAAGGCTTCACGCCTTGTTCTTCCAATGCCATCACGCATAGCATGGCTGTGTAACCGGCCGTTCCAATTGCCATAGCCTGTTTGGTGTCAAACCCATCAGGCAAATGCACAAGCCAATCAGACTTAACTTTTGCTCGCTCTGCCAAGCCACCCCAATGTTTCTCACCAACACCCCAGCCGTTTAAAACAACCTTCTGCCCGGCGCTATATTCTGGTGTCTCAGAAGAAAGAACAGTACCAGAAAAATCAATCCCGGGTACAAGCGGGTAAATTTTTGCTATCGGTGAAGAACCGGTGACCGCCAATGCATCCTTATAATTAATCGTGGAATACTCAACCTGAACAACAACATCTCCTTCAGGTAAATCACTATCCTCAAATTGTTTGAGAACAATAGACTGCTTGTCATCATTCTTTTCAATTAATAAACCCTGAAACATAAACCCTCCTTTTAGACCGACCGTCTAATTAAATTTAAATTTTTTATTTAGTCAAAATTTTCAAAAAGTGATCTGTAAAATTATCAAGAGCAGTTGCATTCCGCTCTAATTTAGCGCGCAAGATCGCACCTTCCCAGCCAACCCAAAAAAATCTAGTCAATTCAGCACAATCCAAATCAGCCGAGATATCACCCTTCTGTTGGGCTTCTTTAAAACAAAGTGATGTCTTCTTTTGCCATTCTTCAAAAACATCAATGAGTTGCTGGCGAAAAACTGAAGGGAGCGCACCCATTTCTTGCCCCAAATTCCCAATCAGGCAACCCCGTTGAAAATCATGTTTAATCATATATTTTCTAAAGCTTTCAATGAGATAAGAAAATCTCTCTAACGGCAAATGATTTTCATCCAGTAAATATTTATCTAGGTTAGATGAAAAGGCCTTTCCATATGTCTCAATCAAAACTGAGCCAAAGTCTTCTTTACTTTGAAAGTAATGGTAAAAAGACCCTTTAGGCACTCCAACAGAACGTAAAATCTCATCCAAGCCAGAAGCAGAAAATCCCTTCTCAGTCATCGTCACCAGCCCAGCACGAATAAGCGCTGTTTTTGTATCCGCATAACTATCCGCCTGCTTTGGCGGACGTCCTCTACGTTTCACATGGGATGTACCAGACATATATTTTCCTAGCATCAAACAATAAAATCAATTTTTAGACCAATTGTCTAGTAAAAGCAAGTGCCACAAATAAAACCCAATGAAAAGTGAAAAGATAATATTATAATGAAAATGAAGTTTTGACGCTTGAAATTGAATAAAAATCATATAACTTGCAAAATTAAAGCTAATGAGCAAAACTTTAGAACGTAACCAACAAATAGCAAAACAATATCGCCATAAATTCATATGAACGATATGCACCTCACTGGAAACTCTTCCAAAATGAAAAACAGTATTGAAATTAAAAATATCAATAAGATCTATGACGGCGGTTTCCAAGCGCTGAAAGATATTAATCTCTCAATTATCGAGGGAGAAATCTTCGCACTTCTCGGCCCCAATGGCGCTGGAAAAACGACATTGATCAGTACCATTTGTGGCATAGTCACCCCGACAAACGGTTCAATTAAGATTGACGGTTACGATATTGAAAAAGATTATCGCCAAACCCGCAGCCTTATTGGCCTTGTACCTCAAGAACTGACAACAGACGCGTTTGAATCTGTCTGGGCCACAGTGAGTTTTTCACGCGGGCTTTTTGGCAAAAAAGCAAACCCTGCTTATATCGAAAAAACCCTCAAAAGCTTAAGCCTATGGGACAAAAAAGATAACAAGCTTATGACGCTTTCAGGCGGCATGAAGCGCAGAGTGCTCATCGCCAAAGCGTTGTCTCACGAGCCTCAAATTCTCTTTCTTGATGAACCAACAGCAGGCGTTGATGTTGAGCTTCGCAAAGATATGTGGAACATCGTGAGAGACTTACGCGAAAGCGGTGTGACCATCATCCTCACAACTCACTATATCGAAGAAGCCGAAGAAATGGCAGATCGCATCGGCGTCATCAATAACGGTGAAATCATCTTAGTTGAAAATAAAACAGAGCTCATGCAAAAGCTTGGTAAAAAACAACTAACACTAGAGCTCACTGAAAAACTGGATCAAATCCCTGAAACGCTAAAAGATTATGACCTCGAGCTCAAAGAAGATGGCACTCAGCTCATATACACCTATGACACCACTCAAGAGCGAACCGGCATCACAACGATGCTCAACGCGATAAGTAACTGCAAAATAAAATTCAGAGACCTAAACACGAAGCAAAGTTCCCTCGAAGAAATTTTCGTAGAATTGGTGAAAAAATAATCATGAACACACAAGCAATCAAAGCAATTTATAATTACGAAATGGCGAGAGCCTTCCGCACCATCGGCCAAAGCATTGCGTCACCGGTTATTTCAACTGCGTTGTATTTCATTGTTTTTGGCTCAGCCATTGGCACTAGGATCACTGAAATCGATGGTATCTCATATGGCGCCTTTATTGTTCCCGGCCTCATTATGTTCTCAATCCTGACCCAATCGATTTCAAATGCCGCTTTTGGTATCTACTTCCCCCGCTTCACGGGAACGATCTACGAAGTTTTATCAGCCCCCATATCACCACTCGAAATCATCATTGGCTATGTCGGAGCCGCCGCCACCAAGTCAGTCATCTTAGGTCTTATCATCTTGGCCACAGCGCACCTGTTTGTGCCCTTAGAAATTAAACATCCATTCATTATGCTACTCTTCTTGGTGCTCACCTCACTCACTTTTGCTATGCTTGGCTTTATAATAGGCATCTGGGCAGATGGGTTTGAGAAATTACAAATCATCCCGCTACTTGTCATCACACCACTGGCATTCTTAGGAGGCACGTTTTACTCAATCAGTATGCTGCCACCATTTTGGCAAACGGTGACACTCTTTAACCCTGTCGTTTACCTCATCAGTGGGTTCCGTTGGAGCTTTTATGAAATTTCAGACGTCAATGTTGGCATGAGCCTCCTCGCCGTTATGCTCTTTTTAGCCGCCGCCATTGGTGTGATCTACTGGATTTTCAAGTCGGGATATCAATTGAAGAGCTAAAGCGGTTTGCGTAATAGCGGATGCTAGGTGAGCATCTGAAGCTCAAAGAACAGTTACCGGCTTTACGAAAAACAACTCGCTAAAACAAAAAAGGAGAGCATTTCATCAAATTCATAAAAAAATGAAGTGCTCCAGAAGGCTTATCTTAAAAGTAAAATATTACCTTAGAGCAAACTTGTCTAATGATCTGAAAATCATAAGTTTGCTCTAAGATTTATTCAAAACACGAACCTGACAACATCTTGGCAAGAGTAACCAGGTTCGTAAAAACTGATGGCTTATTCGCAATAACCACCACGGCATCTTTCCCGCATTTGATCTCTCAATTCTTCCTTGAAATCTTTCGCCTGATCGCGACCGTCTGTACGACCTTCACTTTTTCCAACCGGATAGCCATTTTCATATCCAATTCTATATCCGGCCTTATATCCTCTAACATAAGCTGCCCAGTCAAAACTGTTTCGATTTTGAGAAGTTGAAAAGCTGTTTCGTGGACGGTTTAACTCGTCTCTATAACCACGTTTATAGCCATATTTGTACCCATCATTATAGCCATGACTATAACCGGTTTTTTTACCAACTTTCAGTCCCTGTTGATAAGCAGATGCAGCTGATGCTTCCGTCACTGACACAGTGCCAACAGCACCAAGCGACATGAAAAGAGCCATCATTGGTAGGAGAGCACGTTTGAAGAAAGTACGGTTTGTTAATTTTGAAAATAATTGCATTGGTTTAGTCCCTTATTTGTGTGTTGCTTTATGTTGATATAAAAGCCCAACTCACATTTAGGGGCCATGAATTATCCATTTAAAAACCATTCATGTAGATTACAAATATGTAATGATTAAAACATCTTATGCGCCCCTTAACCACCTAGAGACGATGTTAAAAAGACCTCATATTTCTTTTAAAGGTCCTACAAACTTACTTCGCTCCATTTAATTTTATTCACATAAAACTCTTGCAATGAAAACATGTCTCAAACCATTTCCATCTCACGCTTCCTACTCAAATCGTAGTTGATCGGTTTAAGCTCAGAACCGAGTTATCCAGACCTAATTAATTCCGTTGGCCTTAACATATTGCAAAACATAAATGTTATGTTATAACGTTACAAAACAACCATCTCACTTCATTTGCCATCTCACTTGATTTGACAGTCATCAAGTTCAGGAAGTGCAGTTGCATAAATATAATTTTTAAAAATGCTAGGTCTCATGGAACAACAACTTCAAAAGAAACTCCCCGTCACAGTATTATCCGGCTTTCTTGGCGCAGGTAAAACAACCCTTTTAAATCACGTACTAAATAACCGTGAAGGGTTAAAAGTAGCCGTCATTGTCAATGATATGAGTGAAGTCAACATTGATGCTGACTTAGTAAAAGAAGGCGGTGCAGATCTCTCCCGCACAGATGAAAAGCTCGTTGAAATGAGCAACGGCTGTATCTGCTGCACACTAAGAGATGATCTTCTACAAGAGGTCAGAAGGCTCTCTCAAGAAGAACGGTTTGATCATCTTTTAATTGAATCCACCGGTATTTCTGAGCCACTTCCAGTTGCTGCCACGTTCGAATTCCGTGATGAAAATGACGATAGTCTAAGCGATGTAGCTGAGCTCGATACCATGGTGACAGTCGTCGATGCCATCAATCTCCTGGCAGATTACAGCTCAACTGATCTCTTAAAAGATCGCGGTGAATATCTAGGAGAAGAAGACGAGAGAACACTTGTCGATTTATTAGTCGATCAAATCGAATTTGCAAACGTTATTATTCTAAACAAAATCGAGTTAGCAACGCCCGAACAATTAGAAACAGCACGCACTGTTATCCGCTCACTCAATCCAGAAGCAAAACTTATTGAGACCTCTATGGCAAAAGTCGATCTAAACCAAGTCATGGACACCGGCTTGTTTGACTTTGATACCGCTCACAAACATCCCCTCTGGTACAAAGAACTTTATGAATTTGAAGACCATGTCCCAGAAACAGAAGAGTACGGCATCAGAAGTTTTGTGTACCGCGCCCGCCGTCCCTTCGATCCAGAAAAATTTCACAAATTCATCAATTCTTCCTGGCCCGGTGTCATTCGCTCCAAAGGACATTTCTGGCTGGCAACACGCCCTCAATGGGTGGGCGAATTAAGCCAAGCTGGCCCACTTGTTCGCACAGAAGGCCTCGGAGTTTGGTGGGTTTCCGTTCCTAAAAACCAATGGCCTCAACACCCTGAATGGGAAAAGATATTGGAAAAAAATTGGGACGACACTTATGGAGACCGCCGCCAAGAAATCGTCTTCATAGGTTCAGGCATAAATGAAGCAGAACTCCGCTTAAAATTAGATGACTGCTTGGTCGAAGAAAAAGTAAAAGGCCAAATGGACATCGATGGTTGGAGCGATCTAAAGGACCCATTCCCAAATTGGAAGCAAGAAGGTGACGCATGAAACAAGCAGCACAAGAACAAGTAGAAGACAAAGCACCACCGCCCCAAGATCTAACAACTCTTAGAGATCTAACCCTCACAACAGAGACAATAAACGGTTTAGCAAACATCAGCGAACCAATGTTTAGCCTTGTTATATGGGAGAGAACCCCCCCTCAGTCTTTACAAAAATGGTTTGCAGAGCAACAGCCAGAACAACTTCCCTCCGGCCGTGTGCTTGCAGACAGGCATAATATACGCGAAGCGATCAAAACTTTCTTTTTAAAGAATAAACACAACGATCAAAATGAACAGCAGTGGCTTGCAAACGACATTGTTCAGCTCGCACAAAAATATGCTGACATCACAGGTTCGAACAAAATCGACATTCGCCTGGACGTTATCCAAAATGATGCATGTTGGAAATTCCATCTTGATCGCGTGGACTACAGACTTGTCACAACATATAAAGGAGAAGGCACTCAATATGTCTCTCCAGAAAATGCCGAACAAGCTATAAATGAACAAACGGACTATAGCGGCCCCATTAAAAAGATTGATGAGCAAAATGTAGCAATCTTCAAAGGCTCAAATAACACATGCGGCAGAGGCATTGTCCACAGGTCCCCTCCAATTAAAGAGAAACAAGAAACACGGCTACTTCTTTGCCTCAACGCCCGTTCAGAGGTTTCTCCAAACCTTTGGAGCTCCTAAAGTTATAAGTAACTTCTAATCTAACTTTCAAAGGCCCGTCCCCAGCCTTATTCAACTCTAACGCTTTAAGAGTTTTAAAGCGTTAGAGTTGATCTTTCATAATTTAAAAATCATAATAGATAATAACACTGACTTGCTTGTCTATAACCAATATTTATTTGAAAAGAAAGAAAGCCAATGGTTCAAAAAATTTGTCTCACTTGGGGAACGGCAATGCTACTAACAAGCACATCAATCTCCCCTTTAAAAGCAAATGAACTATTGGAATATGGGGAATATCTCAGCAAAGAGTGCAGCACCTGCCATAAAAAAAACTCCAAGACTAAAGGCATCCCATCCATAGTCGGAATAGAACCAGAGAGCTTCATAAAAGTTTTGAAGTCTTACAAAGATGGAACTTTAAAAAATGAAACTATGATTTCGGTTGCTAAATCATTAGATGACGAGCAAATGAAAGCATTGGCACTTTATTTTCACTCCTTAAAAGAACCCGAGAAAACCTGCCAAAAACAATAGCATCTTCAACTATAGTGTCTCCTACACAACGCCCTTATGATTTCACAAACATCTCATTCGTGATGCTGTCATACCAACTCAAAGACTCGTTAAATGTCTTTTTGCGCAGCTCATCAGTTTCACCCGTTTTCGAAATGAATTTATCCTTAGTCACAAGAGTGTCAGGACCAGGCGTATAATTCGCTCCAACCTTAACGCTATTATCAGCTGAAATCATCGACCAACACGTGTTTCGATAACGGGCAGGAAAGAGGCGCTTGCCAACAAGCTCAGCTTGAATGGCGTTGGCCACAACACGGGCTTGACTATTGGCTGAAAAAGCAGACTTTGGCATCGTTTTAGCAATCGAAGAATCTCCAATCACATAAACATCCTTTTGAAGAGCAGAAGAAAAATCCTTTGGATTAATCGGACACCAGTCCCCTTTGGCACAACCAGCAATATGCGCAATCTTGCCAGCCTTTTGCGCTGGAATAATGTTCGCAACATCAGCCTTGGTCACCTCTCCATCACCGGTAGTCACCGTCATGGCAGATACATCAACCTTCTTGACACCACCATCAGTAAACTCAGGGGAAACCCACTCAATAATATCTTGATAATAATCAAGCCAGCCCTCTTGAAACAAAGCCATCTTCGAGAATTTTTCTTTCGGGTCAAAAATCATCAATTTCGACCCAGGCTTATGTTTCTGCAAATAATGAGCAATCATCGAAGCCCGCTCATAAGGGCCAGGCGGGCAGCGAAACGGATTAGGCGGTGCCGCCATCACTACCGTTCCACCAGCTTTCATTTCTTTTAATTGCGTTTTTAAAATCTGCGTCTGAACGCCAGCTTTCCAGGCATGAGGCATAATCTTAGCAGCTTCCGCTGAATAGCCTTCAATAGCGTCATACTTAAAATCAATCCCAGGAGACAAAACAAGTTTGTCATAAGAGATCTTGTCACCTGTCTTCAGCGTCACTTGCTTTTTAGTCGTATCGACACCAGTTGCTAATTCAGAAATGACCTTGATACCAAGCTTTTTTAAGCCTTCATAATCATGAGTGATAGAATCCAATGTGCGGAACCCGCCAAGATAGAGGTTCGAGAAAAAACAGGTCGTATATTTAGCTTGGATCTCAATTAAAGTAACATCCAGTTGCGGCGCGCCTTTTTTAAGGTAATGAGCAACAGAAGCACCACCGGCACCACCGCCAATGATAACCACCTTCCCCTTGCCCTCAGCAATCGCAAAAGAAGAGTGAACGCCACTCGCAACAGCCGACACCCCAACAGAAGCCGCCAATTGCACAAACCGCCTACGATCAATCCTAGTCATGCCTTATCCTCCCAAAGCTAACAATCTTAATGTTATCTTTTGCTGCCAAAGTAATTGTGTCAATGCCAAAGACGAAAATTAATGAGCTATAAGCATAACTTATATGTCAGATCCTAAATAGACATTTCTTCAAAGGATTATAAAATTAGTAAAACTGTTACAAAAAAAGGAGATCATTTAAAACATTCATTGAAACAATTAAGGAAGTGAAGAAACAAAAAGCCCAGGCCTAATTCTTTTAATGAGCAAACTACGCCCCAACTCGTCTTTACCTAATTTCACTCATAAACTTTACGCTTGCATAGCATGCTATTTAGCAGCTCTATTACAAGAGATACCAAACAATGGTAAGTCTCTAACACTCAATAAAGAAAGAAGGTGCTTTGTGAAAGTTTTATATGTAGATGACGAACGCTCAGCCCTAAATTCATTTGCAGCCGATCATGCAAGAGACGGGATCAGCGTCGAGTGTTTCCAAGATGCAAGAGCACTCCCTGAATTGCTTGCATCCAAAAGTTCAAAAGACTTACCTGATGTAGTTGTCATGGATCTTTATATGACAAATGAGAAAACAAATAGCCCCGAAGCAATCAAAACAAATAGAGATGTTGATGAGTTAGTAGAACGGATCACAGAGGTTCGTACAGAGCTTGCTGAGCTGGTTAAGAAAGAAAAAACACCGGCTGCAATAGATGCTCTCAAAGAAATCCGTAACAATCCAAACACCAAACAAGTGCCTGTCATTTTAGTAACGAGAGAAGGCTTGGCACTTCTCGGAGATTCTCTCGTGCAACAATCCCTCGAAATGGGCGCAGAATGGATGATGAAAGGCCGGGCTCCTGAAACAGTTCGCGCTTTGATTAATCGCACATATACCCAATCTCTAGCATCACGGCGCAGACTGAAACGCGACGTAACCCTAACCCTCTTTGGCGCACTCCTCGGTGCCGTCTTAGGAACAATACTAGGAGCTCTGTTCTAGATAGGCCACTTTCAGAAACGTAGGCCAAACGATCGTCAAAGGTTGAACAGCAGCTCCTCGCAGTGTCATCGCTTCAGCTGTGCGGTTGCTAGTGGAAAACCTAAGACACCACAAGAAAAAATTTCACCACAACAAAGAAGGAGTTCAGCCCTTTTCGGGCTGAGGGACATGGCGAAGCCCGGCGCGTTGCGCCGCCCCGTCGGAGGGACCGCCGCTTTTAGCGGCGGAATAGCCCGTGAGACAATTAATGCCCGCCGTTTCCGTACTTCGTTTCATAATCAACAGCAAGACCATAAACAGGATCATCATTCTCCTTGTCTACAATCAGCATACCAGAGCGCTCAAGCAGCATCTGACAATCACGGCTCAAATGGCGCACATGAAGCTTCTTGCGATACCCATCATAACGCGCAGCCAATGCCTCAATCGCTTCAAGCGCTGAGTGATCCCAAAGCCGGGCTTCTTTAAAATCAATGATCACTTCATCAGGATCATTTTTCGGGTCAAAATATTCCTGAAATTCAGCAACAGATGAGAAGTACAACTGACCCGTGACATGATAGACCTTTGCGCCCGTATCCTTCATGCAATCACGAATGTGAACATGTTTCGCACTTTCCCAGGCAAACACAAGAGCTGAAACAATCACACCAACAATCACCGCAATCGCAAGGTCAGTAAACACAGTCACAAGTGAAACTAAGATCAGTACAAACGCATCAGTGTAAGGAATTTTAGGGAGCATCTTAAATGTGTCCCAGGCAAAGGTACCAATCACCACCATAAACATCACACCGACAAGAGCCGCCAGTGGAATAAGCTCGATCAAATCAGACGCAAACAGAATAAAGCAAAGCAAAAAGATCGCAGCTGCAATGCCTGAAATCCTTGTTCGGCCACCAGAGGTTACATTAATCATGGTCTGACCAATCATCGCACAGCCCCCCATGCCACCAAAGAAGCCACAAACCACATTCGATGCACCCTGCGCCAAACATTCTTTCGACGCACCACCGCGTTTCTCAAGCTTGTCGTTCACCAAGTTGAGTGTCAGCAAACTTTCAATCAAACCAATTGCCGCCAAAATCAGCGCATAAGGCAATATGATTTTAAATGTCTCAAACGTGAGGGGAACAGAAGGAATAGAAAACGGCGGTAACCCAGCGCCAATATCCGCCAAATCACCAACAGTGCGTGTATCAAGTTTAAAGAAAATAGCGAGCGCACTCACAAGACCAATAGCAACAAGCGGGGCTGGAATAGTTTGCGTCACCTTCGGCACCAGATAAATCAGCAACATTGTCAAAAACACAAGCCCCATCATGATAGTTAGCTGATCACCATTCATCCATTGCTGCACACCATTAGCATCAGCCACTTTAAATTGAGAGAGTTGAGCTAAGAAAATCACAATCGCCAAGCCGTTTACAAAGCCAAGCATAACAGGGCGCGGCACCATACGTATGAATTTACCGAGATGAAAAACACCGGCTATCAGTTGGAAAATCCCCATGAGCACAACTGTTGCAAACAAATATTGCACACCATGCGTCATCACCAACTCAACCATAACAACTGCCAGAGCACCTGTTGCACCGGAAATCATGCCAGGCCGACCACCATAAAGCGCCGTGATTAACCCAACAATAAAGGCAGCATAAAGTCCAACCAACGGCTCAACACCAGCAACAAAAGCAAAAGCAACGGCCTCTGGCACAAGGGCAAGAGCAACCGTTAAGCCACAAAGAATTTCAATTTGAAATCGTGAAATTGTTAAAGGTTCACCACCAAGATAACGTTTGGCCGCGTCAAGAAAAGAAGCCTGCGTGCTCAATTTTTTATTCCTAATTTTTGAAAATAAAAGTCCCAAAGAGCTTCGCTCTAACAGAACAAGATGAAATCTATAAGTCTCAATATTGACACACCAAAACAAATCTCAACAAATGCTTGAGTATGATCAAGGGCTCACATCGTCAGAATTAACAGTGAAGTGAAGCAAATTCAGGCGAACTCATAGCCTAATGAGAGACAAAACACAAGGTTACCACACTTCACATCATAAGCTCTTTGACTATATGACCAGATAAAATGAGTTAAGAGCGCTAAAAACAAACATTATGGCTTTATGCTGATAGCGCTATACCAGGCGGCGATATCGTTGATATCTTTGTCAGATAAAGTCTGCGCAATTGAATTCATAACAGCATGACTACGCACACCTTGGCGAAAATCTATAAGCTCCTTAATGACAAACCCTTCAACCGTCCCCTTAAACTCAGCTATTTTAACAGCCCTAAGCATACCCAACCTTCCGTGACAACGGGTACAAAGTTGCGCTTTTCCCCGTCCAGACCTAATAGAAAGCTTCCTCTGATCAGACTTTTCATGAAGTTTAGAAGGCAGCTCGTCCTTCTTTTGTGCATTTAAAGGAGAGGGAAAACCACCAGACAAAAAACTTAAAATCAGAAAAGATATGACAAAATAGCCAATGGGTAATGAGGTCTTCATAAGTCCCCTCCTAACTCTTAATTATGAGTAGATTCTCATAATTATCTCAGAAAAGAGACAAAACACCAAACGGTGTTAAACAAAACAACTCATAGACCCAGCAAATAAAAATTTTTTCTTATTATTTGTCATTAGACGCTTGATGGACTATCAGCCTTTTTATTGCGTCGTTCCTCTTTGTGGTTGGGAGCCAACAACTTTCCCCACCTTAACCGGGAAAGAACAAGTCTGATCTCCAACATTTTTACAAGGCTCAAAAATTGAAACCTCGCTTAATGTCCCATTCCCCCAAACAACCTGCACAGCAATACGCTCTGCTGTCCCCTTAGGTAAGCGAAGAGCAATATCTTCTAGTCCGCCTCCAGGCGGCAATGAAAATGGTAACTGCGGATTACATTTAACCAGCTTAAAACGCTTGTTTAGTTCAAGCGTGTTAATCGAATATCGGATCTCGTGCAGCTGGCAATGAAGCGTTTGCAAGGCTGTAAAATAGATCAACTGATGATTACCATAATTACGAAAAGACACCCAACCAGAGCTCTTATTGGCTTCAAGCATTTTCTGATAAAGTGAAAGCGGCGGTATTCGGCTTTTATAGCTATCATCAGCAAAGCTGGGCACAACACCACCTAGAATAAGTACCAAAACAATAACAACACGACTAACTAAAGATAAAAATTTAGCACTCATACAGGTCAAACGCCCCTCTGGAAAAATTACAAAAGAAACCAATCAATACGTAATTTATAGAGTTTTTGGCAAGCGAACCAGCAAAAATATTGCCTTAAAGAAAAGTGAGATTCTTAGCGCCCTCAAGACCTGACATATAAGAGCGTAGTGAATATTCAAATGCTTCATCAACAGATCCATTCAGACGAAAACTACCATCAATCTCCATTGTACAAAAACCATACATGAAACTGGCTAGAAACCGAGAGGCAGAAACCGCATGATCATCACCTGCGATTTGACTAATGATTTGGACAACAGGATCACAAACCTCTTTTTCTTCGGCAAATTCTTCTGTCTTTAATTCTGGCCGATGCATCAAACGAAATAACTCAGGTTGTTTATTCGCAAAACTGCGATACGTTTTACAAATGAGATAAATTTTCTGAGCTGGTTCTTCAACGCCAATTACGGAATTTTGCAATGCAAATCGCAAGTCCTCAAGCACCCCGTCTTTCACTGCCCGTAACAATGAAGTTTTTTCAGTATAATGCGTCTCAATAATAGCCTCAGTTGTGCGCACTTTTATCGCAACGTCATCTAAATCAAATCCATCCACACCCCGAGATCGGATCAATCGGCGTGTAACCAAAAGAATTTCTGCATCACTAATGTCTGTAACAAACCGGTCCATCAATTCTCTCCACTTCTATTCGAGGTTAACCATGACGTTAAGCCGCGCTAATAACGTCATGGTTAACCTGCGTCAATAGAAAACAAACCAGGTTGTCATTTTTCTTTCACATAGTATTTCAAGTAGTCTAACGACGACTTTAGAAGGTATAATTCTGTATTATTCATCTACAAAACACCTATTTTCTTTAATAAACCAATCGCCCAAAACATTAAACTTTTGAGATAAAAAATTAAAACTAACCATTTGAATTCACGACAATTGGTAAAAAATTCAACCAAGAAAAATAGCCACAAAATTGAGTTTTTTATCAAAAACAATTCACCGATTAATCTTAGTTTTCTAAGAAATTTTCAGGCAATGAATGAAAATGAAAAACAGTATAAAGAGAAATTATCTAGAACATTTCTAAACAAAATTGAAATTAAGCGATGTATAGAATTTTAGCGCTCCAAACTCATGCGACAAATAAGCCACACACTCTCCACAGTCCTGCCTTGACAATGCCTCATTAACCATTAAGTTTCGCTCCGGCTTCATTCAAGAAGCCGTTCAATTCTAAAAGGCTAATTCTACGCCAAACATTAACGACCATTATTATGGAGTATTCTTAAATGTACCTCAAACGGACAGGGCTGTTCTTTGCCCTACTGTTATCTCTTGTTGTTGTCTCTAATTCAGAAGCTCATGCATTCAAACAATGCGGCAAAGCTTCATGGTATGCTGGCCCGACAAATAAAACTGCTAACGGCGAACGTCTTCGTCATAACGCCAACACAGCAGCACATAAATCTTTACCATTTGGAACAAAAGTAAGAGTAACGAACCGCCGCAATGGCAAATCGTTAATCGTACGGATCAACGATCGTGGCCCATTTATCCATGGACGCATCATTGATCTAACAAAAGGCGGCGCGTCCCGCCTCGGCTTCATTAATGCTGGCGTAACAAACGTTTGCATCACACGCATTCGTTAAAAAAATACAGATGCTCAGCGACGGATGCTTATGTGGATGCATAGTGGGCATACGAAGCTCAAAAAAGTGCAACCTGAAGGAGCATTAAAAAGAGTGCAATCTGAAGGCACATTAAAAAAGGCTATCCCATTTTATCTAATGGGATAGCCTAATCAAAATTTAAATGACTAATCATTAAAGTCTCACTATTCATCGTAACAAATTTATCTTCATAGCAACCTGTTCATGCTGAGGTAAATTCTGCAAAGCAGCACCGCTTAACACCATAAACAACCCAGCCACCATTAAAAATCTAAAGTAATACATCAACCAATACTCCTAAATTAAATTCCAGTTATCTATTGGTCGGTACGAACCTCAGAACGGTTCAAAAAAATCACCTTATATTTTTAGATAAATTTTGGCATATGAGTTCATCGACCAAAACACAGTCACGATTTAACAATGAGTGATTATAGGCACTGCCCGATAACAAAATTTTAGAATGATAGCTTTGTGAAAAATGAGCTTCCTTATGATCCAAACTGACACGGCTTTCATCTTTAGCAATAGCATCCGTTTGAATACTAAGAGACACCAGACCAATCAGCAAAAGACCTGCAACTAAGCTCAGCGTCCCTAAGCCATATAAAGTCTCTTGCTTCACACCTATGTTTTTTATGACCTTATTCTTCATCCCCTTATTCTCCTCTAATGAATGATTGAGATAGTCGTTTGTCGTAAGGGGAAATAAAAAAGTTCATTTTCTAATTTAAAAATGAGAAACCATAGGAAGGATAACTAAAGGTACAGAGCTTGAAATCAGACGAAAAAAACGTCATAGATAATATAAGAGATCAGACAAAAGGACGGCCAATCAGATAATGTCTATCCAGCTAAAGCTATCAAATAGCAGTAAAAACAGCTTCTTTGTTGATATTGAAAAATTTCCAACAAAAGTAAAGGTTCCGGCCAGCAAGTCTGATTATCTGTCTCAAATTATAACCGGGATCTTTTTCACCCTATTCGGTTACGCATTATTCCGCTCAAATCTAACAGAAGATAGCATCACACCAAACTTGCTGTTTGGTTTAGCTATGGGGACATTTGGTGGGTTTAACCTAGCCAAAGCATTCTTAGGCACCAAAGGATCGGCCAGTCTCACATTCCATGAGAAATATGTAGAAGCAAAACAAGAATATTGGTTCACAAAGAAAAAATGGCAAACGCCTTATTCAGAATTTAAAGGAGTGAAAACAAGAGAAGGCATAAGGCCCAAAAGAGGCGCTCTGCAACCCTTTCAAATCATCGAGCTCATCCATCAAGACACTGCAAAAACTCTCCCTCTCTACGCAAAAAGAGGAAGCAAAAGACAAACAAAACTTTTAGAAGAATATGCCGAAAAATTTAATGTACCAGTTCTTTAAAGAGGTAAGCTCAGTTGGATAACAAAGTGAAAGTGGTGCCTATTGCAAGAGTTCTTTCACAACTTTATTAGCTGCACCAAAATCCATCTGTCCAGCATATTTAGCTTTTAGAGCCGCCATAGTCCGCCCCATATCTTTCAGGCTAGTCGCATCAATCTCAGCAACAACCTCTTTGACAGCCTGAGCTACAGCCTCTTCCCCCATTTGTTGAGGTAAAAAGTCTTTAATAACTTCAATTTCTTTGAGTTCTTGCTCGGCCAATTCAGCGCGTCCAGCATCTTTATAAGTAACTGCTGATTCTTGGCGCTGCTTCACCATTTTAGCCAAAATTTCAAGAATTTCAGCATCAGAAACTGTATCCGTACCCTTAGTACGTCCAGCAATATCACGGTCTTTAATCGCTGCATTAATCAAGCGAAGGGTCCCAATCCGGATCTTTTCTTTCGCCTTAACAGCATCTTTCAGAGCTTCATTAATTTTATCGCGCATAAAAAATCCTATTTTAGGTAAAAGAATAAAAGGTCAAAACAACCGGATCATCAAAATCAAAATTTGGTTTAATTCAAACGACGAAACTCGCCAAACAATAAAGGTCGCAAAAAATCAACCCACTCGTTAAAACCAACTCAATGTATAAAAATGATCCGCAACACCCCTTCAAAACTCAAGAATCATCCTGAATCAAGAAAGAGAGATAAGCGTAAATCATTAAAGCCTAACTTGGCAATCATTTTTACATATATAAAGCACTGATTTCATTAGTTATTTTATTATTTTTTTTGTTGACTGCAAAACAACATTCACATAGGGTCGGGCCGTTTACCAAACTGTACAAAGAATTTATTTGTCAAATGAGACAAATCTAGTGGTCTTTGAATAGTGACATATGGTAAGTAAGAACAAATTCATAAATTCAAATAAAGTCTCACTTCCAAACAACCAATTTAAAGTTTGGGATGAGTATCTATGCCATAAAATAGAAAGCCAATTGAATGCCTGAAACAACCTCAATCATCAAAGATGCCAGCTCTCCAGAAAAGAAAACAGTCACTCCTTCTTCTGGGGCATGGGAAGCAACTCAATATACCGCTGTCATTGTTCTGGCGGATGGAACAGTTATTAAAGGTGTCGGAGCTGGGTTTGAAGGTACTGCAGTTGGCGAAGTTTGCTTTAATACAGCAATGACGGGTTATCAGGAAATTCTTACAGACCCATCTTATGCGGGGCAAATCATCACTTTCACCTTCCCTCATATTGGCAATATTGGCACAAATGAAGAAGACACAGAAACTTCTAATAACGAGGCAACAAACAAAGTACGTGGCTGTATTTTAAGAAGCCCTATCACAACACCTTCAAATTATCGCTCTAACCAACACTTCGAAAGTTGGCTAAAAGCAAATGAAATTATAGCCATAACAGACATCGACACACGGGCTCTAACAAGCCTCATCCGTGAAAAAGGGATGCAGCATGCCGTTATCGCTCATAATTCAGATGGCGTTTTCGATATAGACGCTCTGAAGCAACAAGCTTCAAGCTGGGATGGAATTGAAGGAGCTGATCTAGCAAAAGACGTTACAGTCAACTCATCTTATGAGTGGACGGAAACTAAATGGATCTGGGATGAAGGCTATGGCAACCTGGAAAATCCAGACTTTCATGTTGTTGCCCTTGATTGCGGCACCAAACGTAACATCTTCAGATGCCTTGCATCAGTTGGATGCAAAGTCACAGTAATGCCAGCCTCCTCGAAAGCAGAAGACATTTTAGCTGAAAACCCAGATGGCATCTTCATCTCAAACGGCCCTGGTGACCCTGCAGCCACCGGCGAATATGCAGCCATTGAAATTAAAAAATTAGTTGAGAACGGCAAGCCAATCTTTGGCATCTGTCTTGGCCATCAAATTCTAGCACTAGCCCTTGGCGCTGAAACCACAAAAATGCAGCAAGGTCACCATGGCGCCAACCACCCTGTTAAAGATCATACAACTGGCAAAGTGGAAATCACATCCATGAACCATGGCTTTACAGTAAACAGAGAAACTCTTCCAAATTCTCTGGAAGAGACCCATATTTCGCTATTTGATGACACAAATTGCGGCATAAGACTAAAAGACAAACCTGTTTTTTCAGTGCAATATCATCCTGAAGCAAGCCCTGGTCCACAAGATAGTCATTATTTATTCCGCCGTTTTGTGAACTTTATGCGTGCAGAAAAAAACATGGAACCCATAAAAGAATAACTCAAGTCTTTATGGTCCATTCAATAAACAGTTACATACAAAATAAGGGAGGCAAGTGTCTCCCTTATTGTTGCCAACTAAAATGCGGATGCTTGTGACGGTTGCTCTTCTGGATGCTTTATAGGCATCTGAAAGAAAAGGCAACTAAAGCCACAACAAAAAAGTGGCATCTGGAGCACAAAAATACGGATGCTATGACGGTTGCTACTTGCGGATGCTTTGTGGGTATCTAAAGCATCCGCAAGTAGCAACCTAAAGTCGCAATCAAAAAAGGATGCGTTAAATGAAATTTGTCAAAGCCTTATGGCTCGTCTCACTCATTCTGCTTATGAATAGCGGATTACAACACCCAAACGCCCAAGCTAAAAACGCCAGTGACAAATTAAACAATCCATCAACCTGGCAATCAAAAGAATTGCAAGATCACAAACTCGTTGGCAAAATCTGGTCAAAAGAAAAAAACACCTTCATCACACCAGACGAGCTCATCAAAGCTCTGTCTAAAAAACGTTTTATACTTTTAGGTGAAATTCATGACAACCCGGATCACCACACCCTACAAGCTGGCATCATAAATGCACTTAGCAGCAAAAAAGAAAAACCTGCTCTCGTTATAGAAATGATCAAAGTTGATCAAATGAGACGGTATAATTCTTATCGAAACCAACCAAATTCAAAAGCCAAATTTCTAGGGACTGCCCTTCAATGGAAACAAAATGGCTGGCCTAGTTGGGATATTTACCTCCCCATTGGCGAGCAAATTTACGCTCATAATTTAGAAGTGTTCCCCGGTCACACAACACGCATCATGATCGATCACCTGATTAAAAGTGACATGGGCGTTCTACCTGAAAAAGCAAAAAAAGTTTTCAAACTTGATGTGAAACTTGAGAAAAGTTTAGACGAGGCTCTATCTGAAGACATTCGTGTTGCTCATTGCGACCGCTTGCCTGAGCATGTCATTCCTCCAATGACAGTCGTACAAAGATTTCGCGATGCTTGGATGGCTGATGTCATGATCCAGGCGTCTTATGATAAAAATGACAAAAGGCGCCAAGCCATTCTCATTGCAGGCAATGGTCACACAAGAAAAGACAGAGGCGCTCCATGGTATTTGGATTTAAGAGAGGGCAAAGACAAATCTCTAACTGTTCAATTCGCCGAAACCTCAAGCAAAGCCACTACAATAAAAGACCTGGCACAAAAAAGTCCTTCAGGTGAAATTGCAGCTGATTTTATCTGGGTCACACCAACGATTAAACGAGGTGATCCCTGCGCTAACTTGCCAGATTTTGGCAAGAAGAACTAAGTCAAGCACACCAACTAAGGTATGAAAATAGTTCCTCAAACTTTCTTTAAATAAATAAATTTTGAGGGCTATTTTAGCCCATGAATAGCTGTAAACAACAGCTTAGACTTTAGAAACTGCCAAGCTGATATAAAATTAATGATATTTCATCAAAATAATTCTATTTTCTAACAACTCTAAGTCGTTTTGGGGATTGCCCAATCACCAAACCTTCTTTAGTGTGCCCTTCTCAGAGGGCTTCAAAAGTCAGCTACCCAGACAAAGAAAAATCGCACTTAAAATTGGCTCTTAAAATAAGAGCCAAACATTTTGAGTGCGCACTAATTGCCAGCACTGAGATACGAAAATGCCAAAACGCACAGACATAAAATCCATCCTCATCGTCGGGGCGGGGCCCATTATTATCGGCCAAGCTTGTGAGTTTGATTACTCCGGCACCCAAGCCGTGAAAGCCTTAAAAGAAGAAGGCTACCGGGTCATTTTGGTGAATTCAAACCCAGCAACGATCATGACAGATCCAGAACTGGCTGACGCAACATACATCGAACCAATCACCCCTGAAGTGGTGGCTAAAATCATCGCTGAAGAACGCCCAGATGCAATCTTGCCAACCATGGGCGGCCAAACGGCGCTCAACACAGCACTCGAGTTAAAAAAGCGGGGCATACTTGATGCCTTAAATGTAGAAATGATTGGCGCCAAAGCAGACGTCATCGACAAAGCTGAAGACAGAGACCGCTTTAGAAAAGCCATGGATAAAATCGGCTTGGAAACACCACGCTCTCGTGTGGCAAATACAATGGCTGAGGCAATGGAAGCCATGGAAGTTATCGGCCTTCCATGCATCATTCGCCCGTCTTTCACCATGGGCGGCACAGGCGGTGGTATTGCCTACAACCGTGAAGAATTCATGGACATAATAGAGCGTGGCCTCGACGCCTCTCCAACAACAGAAGTTCTAATCGAAGAATCTGTTTTGGGCTGGAAAGAATATGAAATGGAAGTTGTCCGCGACAAAGCAGATAACTGCATCATCATTTGCTCTATTGAAAATATAGACCCAATGGGCATCCATACCGGCGACAGCATGACAGTGGCCCCAGCACTAACACTCACCGATAAAGAATACCAAATCATGCGCGATGCCTCTCTAGCAGTGCTACGCGAAATTGGTGTTGAAACGGGTGGCTCAAACGTACAGTTCGCAGTAAATCCGGCAGATGGCCGTTTGGTTGTTATCGAGATGAACCCTCGCGTTTCTCGCTCTTCTGCTCTTGCCTCGAAAGCAACCGGCTTCCCAATCGCTAAAGTCGCCGCAAAACTCGCTGTTGGCTACACATTAGATGAACTTGAAAACGACATCACTGGCGGGGCCACACCAGCCTCATTCGAGCCAACAATTGATTATGTCGTCACAAAAATCCCACGCTTTGCATTTGAAAAATTCCCGGGCAGCGAACCAACACTAACAACTGCGATGAAGTCTGTTGGTGAATCCATGGCCATTGGCCGCAACTTCCAGGAAAGTTTGCAAAAAGCATTACGTTCTTTAGAAACAGGCCTAACAGGTCTCAATGATCTTCCCTTTGAAGGTTATGGTGAAGGCGAAGATAAAAATGTTATCCGCGAAGCCCTTGGCCAACCAACCACAGACCGGCTGTTAAAAGTAGCGCAAGCCATGCGTCATGGCGTCTCTCATGAGATGATCCATGCATCATGTAAAATTGACCCATGGTTCCTTGAGCAACTCCAGGAAATCATAGATTATGAAGCCCGCGTAAAAGAACATGGGCTCCCTCAAGATGAAAGCTCAATGCGTAAACTCAAATCAATGGGCTTTTCAGACGCGCGATTAGCGGAATTATCAGGACACAAAACACCTGACGTAACCAGCCATAGATCATCACTCGGTGTTCACCCCGTTTATAAACGGATCGATACTTGCGCAGCTGAATTTGCGTCACCAACAGCATATATGTACTCAACCTATGAAGCACCTTTAATTGAAGGTGACACAAACGCGAGTTCAGAAGCTCATCCAGAAGACGCAGAGAAAATCATAATTCTTGGTGGTGGACCAAACCGCATTGGTCAAGGCATCGAGTTCGATTATTGCTGCTGTCACGCTGCCTTCTCATTGTCAAAAGTCGGCTTTCAAACCATCATGGTCAACTGCAACCCAGAAACCGTTTCAACAGATTACGACACATCAGACCGTCTTTATTTCGAGCCTCTAACCGAAGAAGATGTAATGGAAATCATCAACGTTGAAACATCGAAAGGTACGCTAAAAGGTGTAATCGTTCAATTCGGCGGTCAAACCCCTCTGAAGCTAGCAAACTTCCTGGAAGAAAACGGTGTGCCAATTCTCGGCACATCACCAGATGCAATTGATCTGGCAGAAGATCGCGACCGCTTTAAAGAGCTCATTGAACAAGTCGGCATCAGACAACCTCAAAACGGCATCGCACGCAGCCCAGAAGAGGCAACAAAAATCGCTGAGACAATCGGTTTTCCAATTGTCATCCGTCCGTCCTATGTACTAGGCGGCCGCGCTATGGAAATCGTCGACAGCCAGGCACAACTTGAGCGCTACATCAGAGAAGCAGTGCATGTCTCTGGTGACAGCCCTGTCCTCCTAGATAGTTATTTAAGAGATGCCATCGAGGTTGATGTTGACGCGCTCTCAGACGGTGAAGGCGTTTTTGTAGCTGCGATTATGGAACATATCGAAGAAGCTGGCGTCCACTCAGGTGACAGTGCCTGCTCACTTCCCCCTCATTCTCTATCAGAGAAAATACTAGCTGAATTAGAAGAACATACAGCAAAGCTTGCAAAAGCTCTAAATGTTGTTGGTCTCATGAACGTTCAATTCGCCATCAAAGATGAAGATATCTATATTCTTGAAGTGAACCCAAGAGCCAGCCGCACAGTTCCTTTTGTCGCAAAAGTAATCGGACAACCAATTGCGGCAATTGCTTCAGAACTAATGGCCGGAGCAAAACTCGAAAAATTCAATCTAGTTAAGAAAAAGCTAGATCATATCGCCGTAAAAGAAGCGGTTTTCCCATTCACTCGTTTCCCAGGGGTCGACAGTGTCTTGGGGCCAGAAATGCGTTCAACCGGTGAAGTCATGGGACTTGATAAAGCCTTTCCAATGGCATTTGCCAAAAGTCAGCTAGGCAGCGGCATTGACATCCCAACCAGCGGAACCATCTTTGTCTCAGTTAAGGAAAGAGATAAAGAACGCCTAATCGAGCCTGTGGGTAAATTGCAAAAACTTGGCTTCACTATTGTTGCTACAAGCGGAACAGCGCGCTTCCTCAATGAAAATGACATTGAAGCAAGTCCAATAAATAAAGTGCTTGAAGGCCGCCCACATATTGTCGATGCTATGAAAAATGGAGATATTGATCTAGTTTTCAACACCACAGAGGGTTCAAAAGCTATAGCTGACAGTAAGTCCATTCGTCAAACTGCGCTATTATATCACATACCATATTATACCACATTAGCCGGAATTCGGGCGATTTCGCTCGCAATCGAGGCAATAAGTGAGGATAATATGAACGTTACCCCCATTCAGGACTATAAGTCACATTAATCTTGAGTTACCAAGGTGACTTAACTAATTTAATAGGGCATCTGAATTATTCAGGAGCTGGAGGATATCTTTATGTCAGTAGATAAAGTACCAATGACCGTCAATGGCTATGCTGAGCTTGAAGAAGAGCTGCAAAACAGAAAGTCTGTTGAGCGCCCAAGAATTATCCAGGCTATTGCTGAAGCACGTGCCCATGGAGATTTGTCTGAAAACGCCGAATACCATGCAGCAAAAGAAGCTCAAGGGCTAAATGAAGCCCGTATCTCTGACCTTGAAGACAAAACCTCTAGAGCAGAAGTCATTGATGTTACAAAACTTTCTGGTGACAGAATTGTTTTTGGTGCAAAGGTCAACCTCATAGATGAGGATACTGAAGAAGAAGTAACCTATAAAATTGTTGGTGAATATGAAGCTGATGTAAAATTAGGTAAAGTTTCAATTACCTCTCCAATTGCCAGAGCGCTAATTGGTAAGTCAATTGGTGACGTCGCCGAAGTAAAAACACCTGGTGGCCAAAAATCTTATGAGATTTTAGAAGTTCATTTCAAATAAAATAGGAAATTTAAGTCCAATAATTTACTCTCACTGAGTTATAAATTATTATAGAAACACGCCATAAATTCATTTTTTGTCGTAAATCAGCGACTAAATTCTGATTTTTCATAAATTATTTAGAAAAATTTAAAGATCAATGTCCTAATAATAACCATTGTGTAGTTATGCTTATGGGGTAATTGATGGAAAACAGTGTGCAAATACTTGATGAGTTGCAAGAACTTTCAGCAACAAAATCAAGCGAAAGCCGCCGCGCTTTATTACATCGCATCACGGATTTATTCGTAATCACGGCTGATGAACAACAGCCTGATCATAAAGCTGCTTTTGACCAAATCATGGACAGATTGGCTTATGAGTTAGAGACCTCAGTCCGAGCAGAATTTGCAGACCGCTTGGCGGATATGCCCAATGCCCCTACCCGCTTAACGCATAAATTAGCAATTGACGAAATTGATGTTGCTCGCCCTGTTCTCACAAGATCCAAAATCTTATCAGATGAATTCCTCGTGAAAGTCGCGAAAACTCAAAGTCAGGATCACCTGCTTGCAATATGTAAACGTGAAAACATCAACGTAAAAGTAACTGACGCCCTCGTTAATCGTGGTAATGATGAAGTTTTACTCAATGTCAGTTCTAATTCAGGGGCCAATTTTTCAAGAAATTCATTTGAAAAGCTCACACAAAATGCCCTCGATAATTCAGCACTAAATTCAATTCTACATGACCGTAGCGATACCCCAGCAGACTTATTACAGACAATTAAAAAGCGGGTCGCAAATAAGATCAAAGCTGAAACTGCGGCTAAAGGGATTGATATTTCTGAAGATGAAATTGATGAAACAATTGAAGTAAAATCAGCCACACTGGAAACCACTGACGCTGAAAGAGAAGCCTCATTCCAGGAAATTGATTATTTACACAGCCGTAAACAATTGGACGAACGTGTTATCATTCACTACGTCAAGTTGCAAAAAACAGAAGAAACCGTCTATTGCCTCCATTTAATGACTGATTTAGATCAGAGCACAGTCAAACACTGCTTACTACACGCTGAATTACCAGCTCTCGCTGTTCTTTGTAAATCAAACTCTTTCGAGCGCTCAACTTTCGCCAGCCTTCTCCAACTTAGAGAAAATATAGGCGAAGCAAGTGGCTCACAAATCGTCGAAGCCATCCGCCGCTATGAAAGCCTGGACATGGCATCAGCACAGCGAGTTATGAGGTTCCTCAAGGTAAGAGGAAACGCACAAGCAGCAAGCCAGAAAGAAAGCGCAGAAGAGACACAAGAAACTTCTGAAGAAAAACTTCCCTTTCCAACTTAACACAATATTACAATCTGACTTTCGTACTAACAAGATAGTTCAAGAATAGCACCGCCTGCCAACCATTTAGAACGACGAATAACAAGCGAAGTTTTAACCCCCGCAACATTGGGAGCAGCTGTCAGCTCTTTCACAATGAAATCCTGAAATTCAGTTAGATCTCGCGCTACACATCGAAGCATAAAATCTATTTCACCTGAGAGCATATAACACTCTCGTACCAGTTCCCATTGTGATGTCATTTGCTCAAAGTGAACAAGGTCAGTTTCGGATTGAGCTGTTAAACTAACCATCGCAAAAGCTGTAAGGTCGTGACCTATTTTCTTTTCATTTAATTGAGCAAAATAACCCTCTATAATCCCTTCTTCTTCAAGTGCCCTGACACGACGCAAACAGGGCGGTGCTGATATACCTACTTTTGAGGCTAATTCGACATTTGTAATCCGGCCATTTTTTTGTAGTTCTGCCAGAATTTTCCAGTCAATACCATCTAGATTATGTTTCATTTCTTCCCCTTTATTCGATTCAAATATAATGATTGAACAAAATAAACACCTAACCATACCATAAATTACAAAATTTTGAAATTTATTATAATAAATGAAAATTCACCAGAGCCTCCATCTCTACGCTGAGCATATTCCCCCCCTTGACAATTTGATAAGTTTCCCTTTTTCTTCTAAAAAATTTTATGTTCAACCTCTCCATTATAAAGTGAGCAAATTTTGCTAATCTGGGCCATAACAAGCGGAGCTCCTGGCATGCGTAGCCAAGCCCTCGGATTGGCCGCTGCCATCAAAGAATTAAATGCGCCAGAATATGAATGTAAAATCATTGAAAAAACAGCCAATCTAAATGAATGGGGTAAGTTTTTACCGGGCCACTTAAACCCTTTGCCATTTAAATCATTGTCCAAGGACAGCAGTTCATTCGAGATTGAGGCTTATGAGAGCATGACCTATAAGAATGAGGCCTGGCCAGATATTGTCATTAGTTGTGGCAGAAGAAGTTCAGCTATTTCCATTGCTATGGGGAAAAAATCAGCTGGTAAAACATACAGGGTTCATGTCCAAAACCCACAAACCCCAACAAAATATTTTGATCTAATAGCCTCAATGAAACATGACGCATTAAAAGGCGACAATGTCATTGACACAAAAGTTGCTCTTCATAAGCTCACCAGAAAAAAACTCGATGAAGAATACCTAAAATGGAGCCCTATTTGGCAACAAACAAACTTAGCTCCTCTGAACAAGCATTCTGAAACAAAAAAACCGGTACTAGGTGTGTGCCTTGGCGGCAAAAATAAAAAGTACGGATTTGATGAGCAAGCCCTTGAGGCTTTAATTCAATGCCTTCAAACAGCGCGCAAAGATCACAACGCCACCATTCTACTCACACCATCAAGCCGAACAGAACCCTTCGTCACAAAAGCTTTACAAGAGCATTTTAGGGAAGATGAAAAAACATGGATTTGGGATAAGGAAGGCGAAAATCCTTATTTTGGCATTTTAACCCATGCAGATCATTTACTCATCACCGCAGATAGCGTCTCAATGATCTCAGAGGCCTTGTTTACCAAATCGCCAGTACATATATTACCACTAAATGGCACAAGCAGACGGCACAAAATCTTCCTTGAAAACCTCATATCAGAGAATTTAATACACCGCGTAGATAAAATAATTGATTTTTCCGTGAAAGTGACCGAACAACCCATTGACGAAACCGCCAGGATCGCCCAAATCATACTTCAAAATTATGCTGAACACCAAAAAAACTTCAGCTGATCATTTATTCAAAAATTAAAACCAAAAAACAAACATCTGGTGCATCACTTCAATGAACAAAGACAGTGACACCTCACAAAATAAGTAGCCTTGGAAAACAAAGGACAAAGAAATGAGCACTGAAACACACCACTCAAAACTAGTCATCATCGGCTCTGGCCCAGCGGGTTATACAGCTGCCATTTATGCCGCCCGGGCTATGTTAGAGCCAACCTTAATTCAAGGCATGCAACCTGGCGGCCAACTAACAATAACAACAGAAGTTGAAAATTATCCCGGCTTCGCTGATGTCATACAAGGTCCGTGGTTGATGGAGCAAATGAAAGCTCAAGCCGAGCATGTCGGCACCAACATGATCACAGATCATATTATGGAAATTGATCTCTCAAAGCGCCCCTTCACTATGAAAGGCGACAGCGGCAAAACTTACACCGCAGATAGTGTTATTGTCTCAACCGGAGCCCAGGCCCGTTGGTTAGGCCTCGAGAGTGAAAAAAAATTCCAAGGCTTTGGTGTCTCAGCTTGCGCCACATGTGACGGGTTCTTTTATAAAGATAAAGAAGTCATCGTCATTGGCGGCGGCAATACAGCCGTTGAAGAAGCACTGTTCCTTACAAACTTCGCGTCAAAAGTGACCCTTGTACACAGAAGAGACAGCTTGCGTTCAGAAAAAATCTTACAAGAAAGATTACTCAAACATCCAAAAATTGAAGTGATGTGGGACAGCGCGCTAGAAGAAGTCATAGGCGACGATAATCCTCTATCTGTCACTGGTGCAAAAATCAAAAATGTAAAAAGCGGTGAAATTACCGATGTAAATGTGCATGGCATCTTTGTCGCAATCGGCCATGCCCCTTCAACAGAGCTGTTCAAAGGTCAGCTTGATATGTCACCAAGCAATTACATCATCACGAAACCTGACAGCACAGAAACCTCAATCAAAGGTGTTTATGCAGCTGGCGACGTAACAGATGAAATCTACCGCCAAGCAGTAACCGCCGCCGGAATGGGCTGTATGGCAGCTCTAGAGGCTGAAAAGTTCTTAGCTGAGTAAAAACTTACAAATCAAACCATCAAAATTACTTGATTTTACATTAGCCAAAGGCGTCTAGATAAAAGCATCTAGTGCGTGTCGCACAAAAGTGGATTCCGGTTTTGTGAAAAAAGACACGCAAGAACAAAAAGATAGAGCATGACTTTGAATTCAATACAAAGTGACATGCTCTAGACGCCTTTTGTCTTAATCAAAAGGCATAAATAAAATTTAGGAAAATCACAAAATGAAATCGAGTTTTATCAAATCAGTTATTCTATTTACAGCCCTTTTATTAATTCCCCTATCACTATTAACTCCCCCCTCACAGGCACAAGCGGCCAACAAAAAAATCGGCATCATCGTTTTTGATGGTTTTTTAACTGGCGATGTAACCGGCCCAATTGAGGTTTTAGGAGCAGCTGTCAATCAACCTGAATTCAAAAATTATAAAATCACCCTCATTTCAGCTCACAAAAAACTAAAAATTATTTCCGAAGAAGGGCTTCCTCTACTTGCTGAAAAAACAATTCATGATGCTGGAAAATACGATGTCCTCATTGTGCCAAGCGCTTATGAGATGAAAACATATCTAGAAAATAAAAAACTAATTGACTTCATCAAAGCTCATAAAAATTCATCAGCCGTCGCCAGCAACTGCTCGGGCGCTCATCTACTGGCCGAAGCTGGTATCCTAAATGGAAAAAAAGCAACAACCTGGGCCGGTGGCGAGAAAGACTTACAAAAAAACTATCCACAGGTAAAAGTACAAACCAATATCAATTATGTCGTAGATGGGAATATAATCACGTCCAATGGGGGACCTGTATCATATCAGGCAGCTTTAAAATTATTGGAAATGCTAAGCTCAAAATCTTTTGCCGAAAAAATTTCAAGCTCAATTCAATTTGATAGAATTTCCAAGACATATTAAAGCTTTAAAATACATATAGCACCCAGATGAAGAACAATATTCATTTGGGTGAATTGGGAATTTAAAAAATGGACTGGGATAAAGTTCGAATTTTTCATATCGTGGCTGAAGCTGGGAGTTTCACCAAAGCCGGCGATGAAATGGATATGAGCCAAAGTGCAGTCTCAAGGCAAATTAGCTCACTAGAAGCAGATCTAAAAGTCGCGCTGTTTCATCGCCATGCCCGCGGCCTCATTCTCACAGAACAAGGCGAGTTACTTTATAAAACCGCTCATGATGTTTTTAACAAACTTCTGACAACCCAAACCATGTTAGAAGACGCAGCAGATAAACCTTTTGGTGAACTTCGCGTCACAACCACAGTTGGTTTTGGCTCCGCTTGGCTAACACCTCGCCTAAATAGCTTCATAAACCTCTATCCAGGCATTCAACTACAAATCATTTTAAGTGATGAAGAACTAGACATCGCAATGCGAGAGGCTGATGTAGCCATCTGGCTCAGAGAACCGGTACAGCAAGACCTTATACGTCGCCCGATGTTCACCGTACACTTTCATGTCTACGCAGCTAATTCTTATATCAAAAAATTTGGCATGCCCAAAAACTTAGAAGACATGGATAATCACCGCATTCTCACCTTTGGTGGTAAAGCTCCTAAACCTATGGAGAAACTAAATTGGCTTGAAACAGCAGGTCTAAAGCCTAACGAAAAACGCACACCGGCTGTGACAATTAATAATCTTTATTCTCTCCGACAAGCCGTAAAACGTGGTGTCGGCATTGCTGTATTACCAGATTATTTAGCCAAAGATGATGAAGAACTGGTCAATGTATTACCAGACGCAGATGTTCCAAATCTAAATACATATTTTGTATATCCAGAAGAATTGAGAAACTCAAAACGTATCACTGTATTTAGAGATTTTCTTCTAGCTGAGGCCCGTGCCTGGCATTTTTAATTTAAGAAATACAGAAAGTCAGAGAAAGAACTCAAGTTACTTGGCTAGCACTTTCAATCCACTCTTTTACTTCATCTAAGTCTGGTTCATTGCCAACCCGCAGCAAACGCTCACCATCCGACGTTAATAAAAAGGCCTGCAAGTCAACGAGCAAAGTCTCTGGATTAGCTTCCACAACACGGTCTCGAGTTCTATAGCCACAGCCAACCAAGAATTGTGCATCATGCCCGCGAAGCCGTGGGATTTCACATTGCAGCAACGCTTGGTCTTGCCAGTCCTTGACAACTTGCGGAGTTATGTATCTCACATCCAATTCACCAGCAACTTGATCTGGATCCGCAGCTAAAAGATCCTCAACCGTTTTAATGCCAACAACCCCAAGTCGTTTTGCCGTTTTCGCGCCAATAGACGGCGCATCTTCAACTTGATCAGACCGTTCTAAATAATGGGTTGGCTTATGCTGCGGCCGCTTTTCTGGGAGCGAAACAGGCACCTCACCTTCTTCTTTATCATGACGGTCATAGCTAGACTTATCGACTTCCTCTTCCTGTTCCATCAATTTCTCAATGGCAAGTTCAGCTTCAGTTGGTCCTTCATCTTCCTCTACATCGTCGTCTGTAGTCTCACTATCTTTAATGCCAAGCACTTCAGAACGGTGCAATGCCTTAATCATCCGGTCATCTTCAGGTAACGTCTCTTCAACTTTACCGGTTTGCTGCAGTTCATCATACATCGCTTCAACCAAAGCTTTATCTTCCTGCTCATCCAGTTTTCTCGTCACCCATCTCACGGGTATTTTAAGACCAGCCATGAAAGTCTCCGCTGTAAGAGAAACATCCGGCGCTGATTTGCCAGAGGCTCTAATCGCCTGATCAAGCACAAGGGCAAATCCACGAGCCGCATATTGAATGAGTTCCGCTAACACCACATGACCAAGCTCATTATATCCCTCTTCAGGCTTCACAACCCCTCGGTCAAAATTATAATGTGCAATCAAATGAGAGTAATATTTATTCGAAATCGTCGCCCCTTCACGCACCATATTGGCAGCAAAGTCGATTGTGTCTTCAGGCGGCACAACCATCAAAAGTTTATAATCCCTGTCAGCCCGTTTTTTCAGCTGGTTATAGCTTTTATTAATCGTCCATTCGACAGCCCTATGAATAGAACTCTCCGCTTCTGATTGCGCCGTATGAAACGGCATAATCGGGTCCGTATAATAATGAGAAAGCACCCCAGCGCTATAAACCGCATCTTCCCAGCGCTCAGCCACAAGACACGACACCAAATCATCATACCATTCACGGCATTTATCTGGAGCGCCACCCCAAAAATTATCCTGAACATGAAGCACATGATTTCTAAAGTCTTTGAACAATTTATCAGGGTCTTTAGAGCCCTCTAAATAACGCTCAGAATGTTTTAAAAACAACTTTGCCCATTTATCGCTCCCCTCAACAGAAAGCTCATTCAAAGCATCCAGAGCAAGTTTGTGATGCGTACCATTTGCATGGGCTGCATAAACAATTCGGAACAATAAAGACATATCAGATGGCCCCCTCAAAATAGCACACTTAATTCACCTCATCATATTCACTTCACCATCAAGGCTATATCCAAGCTGAAAACAAACAACTTCGATAAAGATCCACATGACAAAAGAACAAAGCTTACAATGTCAGTTAAAACCTAGTTCGAATCACTGTCACAAACAAGCGGCCTCTTAAGCCCATAAACAGCTATCTTCAGACAACAAAGGTGTAATTTATGAAAAACAATAAGCAGAATTTACTAAACCCACTTAAGAAAGAGTGTTACACCCATGGCTATCTATTTGATATTTAGTTTGTTATGAGCATGACCTGTAAGAAGGAGCCAATGAGTACAAATGCCATATCTATATCTCTCAGCAGCAATTTTATTCGAAATTATCGGCACAATTGCCCTCAAATGGAGCGCCACAACAGCAGATCAATGGACCAGCGCCATCACTTTTGTCGCCTATTGCCTCTCTTTTTTCTTTCTCTGGCTGGCCTTAAAAAACTTACCCCTCGCTATGTCATATGCCACTTGGTCTGGCGTTGGCATCGCTGCAACATGTCTTATGGGCGTTTTCATTTTTTCAGAAAAAATAGATCTAATAGGCCTATTAGGAATAACCCTCATCATCACAGGCATCATTCTCATCAACGTCTATTCATCAATGAGCGGTCATTAGAGTACTCCTCCTCAAAAGTGCAACTATCTAGTCAAAAAAGCACATGGAATAGCCGTGAGAAAGAAAAAGCCAACGGACTAGAAGAAGGAGTGACGCCAATTCGGCCTCAGGACATGGCAAAACGCCAGTGAAGCCCGGCGCACAAGATCAGTCCGAACGGAGGGGAGCGAGTACGGATAAGGTGATCGCACAAAAACCCGCCCCTCTCGGAAGGCAGATAGTGCGGATGCGTAGTGGGCATCTGAAGCACAACAAAAGAGCCCGTGAGAGAAATCAAGCGGTTGCGAGTGGGCAAACTGAAGCGAACAAAAAAGGGAAGCAAATGCTCCCCTTCTTCAAATTCATGCAATTAAAAAACTAGCAACAATTGCCCTGATTGGCATCCGTGGTAATCGGTTTAATACCTTTTTTGGTTTCTTGCGGATGACGCAAAGCCCCTTCGCCACAAACCATGTCTTCATTTGTCTCAACAGTAATGGCAGGTTCAACAGGTATAATTTCTTCTTTATAAGGTTCAGAATTCATCAGATTGAATGTCTTTTCACAAACAGCCATTCTCTCGCCGCGGCAAAAAACATGACCATCATCATCAATCACTTGCAACCATGGGCCTTTGTAAATAACCGCTTGGTTCTTTTCAATACAAGGACCTTCTTTGCCTTTGTAAGCCACAATCGTCACAGAACGATATTCAATACCTTCAACAATCTGCCAAGGCTCACTCTCATAATTATCAATCACAATGCCATGAAACCCGGCATCTTCAAGCATCTTAACAAACTCAGCTTCTTGCAAAGCACCAGAGATACAGCCAGACCAGAGTTTAGAATCCTTCTTCAAATGTTCAGGAGATACTTCGTCTGAGACAATATCAGAAACCGCAATCCGGCCCCCAACTTTCAAAACACGGTACATCTCATCAAAAAGCTGCTCTTTATCAACATCGCTAACAAGATTAAGCACACAATTGGAGACAATCACATCAACACTATCATCTTCAATCAGTGGTTGCTCGCTACCAATACGACTAATTTCTCGTGTAAGCTCTTCATAGTCACCAACAGACGCAACAGGATGCTCAGCTAAAAATTTATCAACCAAATCAAGGTCAGTCTTCAGATCTTCAATATGCCCACGAACAAATGATACATTACTGTATCCAATTTCGTCCGCAACCTTTGGTGCGCTATCACGCGCTAGTTTCAGCATATCTGGTGTCATATCAACACCAATAACTTTGCCAGTCTCACCAACGATTTGTGAAGCTATAAAACAAATTTTACCCCCACCAGAGCCAAGGTCCAAAACAGTCTCGCCTTCACGTAAATATTGAGACGGATCACCGCAGCCATAGTCACGCTCAATAACTTCCTGCGGAATAACTTTCAAATATTTAGGGTCATAGCTAACAGCACAACAAAGAGAGCTCTCACAAGCATTTGCACCATCACCATAACGATCCTGAACTGAAGACTGAACGTCCATTTTTTTCTCCATATTATTTTAATTCATTAAGAAGCAACAAAATTCACAAACGTACTCCAGCCTTGCCAGAAGACATAAGTCATTCCAAGAGCCAAGAGAGGTGCAAAGCCTATTTGTAAAAACAAAGTTCTAAACTGGCCCTGCCTTTTAAAATTGTTCTGACTATACTCTGGTTTGGTCTTTTTAGTTAGACCTGAATTATGCTTTACAGTTGGAAAAAAGAACCAGACCAAAAAGCCTAAAAGAAAAACTCCACTCAACAATATAAAAAAGCCAAACACAAGAAACTCCAGTTAATAATCAAACAAGTAGAACCAAAACTTAAAAGATGAAATTTTGTAAGCATTTCAATGACGCGATTTATTCTTTTAGCAATCTTCAAAATTTTAACTGAATGGTCAAATCATATATCCGCTCACTCACTATCACAAAAATATGATCAACCGTTATTTGCCATTTAATTCAAGAAAATTCCGATCAGATAAACACTGAGTGCCGCAAATCCAAAACCAATTGGCAAGGTTAAAACCCAAGCCAGAGCGATTTGCTGAATTTTACCCCAGTGAGCTTGTCCACTCACCAAACCAATACCAAATAAACTACCAACAGAAACATGTGTCGTTGAAACACCAAGTCCAAGTTTCGAAGCAAACAAAACCAACAGTGCCGTCACAATATTACCAACAAAGCCTTGAGATTCACTCATACCGGTAATCTCTTTCGACATCACCTTCGCCACATTATATGAAAAAATTAAACTGCCAATCACCATCAAACTGGCAATGGCAACAAATATCGAAAAGGTAGAAAGATCAAAAGTTGTACCCAGCAACCATATTGATGCAATCTTAGGGGTATCATTCACTCCGCGCGCAAAACAAACTGTAACCCCTGATGCAATATGGCCAGACCGTTCAAACCGGCGAGGCGATGCCTGCTCTCCACCATCACCAGAAACCGTCCCATTAGCCGTCACCAACCTGCCAACAACAACAGATCGAACTTGCCACAACATATAAGTAAGCCCAACGGCAATAAGCGGCGATAAGAGAAGTGGTAAGAAAGCCTTTTGGACCAACACACCGTAAAGAGGATTGGCCAAGGGCAATGCAAACGCAGCTCCAGCAAGTGAACCAATAATCGAATGGGTGGTAGAAACAGGATATTTAAGCCAAGTCGCACAAATAACGGTAAGCGCAGCACCAATAGCAAAACTTGCTACAAATTGCGGGCTTTGCAACACTTCTGTGGCAACAATCCCTTTACCAGAGAAGGTAGAAAGCAATCCAGCCCCTAAGATAAAAGCCGAGCACCCGCCGGCTAAAGTTGCAATATTCGCAAGGATGAGTGCTTTTCTATAAGAAAGAATCCCACCACCCCAAAGAGTGGCCATTCCTTTAAAATTATCATTTGCTCCATTGGCCAGGCTTAATAACAGAACGCCCATGATAAATATGACTGTGGTCAAAATTAAAACTCCCAGATTATGAAACAAATAGCATGGCCTATAAAAAACCATCTCATAATCCAAAAAATCAGATTTTAATCCCAACCGTCAAATCATATGACTTCACGTATAATAACATTTTTATGAACAGGAAAGTTGTTGATATTGATAAGTTATTTGAAATGAAACTAAAAACGGCTTCAAAAGAAAAATCTTTAAATGCAAAAGGAATAGAAATTGTCTCTTTAATTCTTCCCCGCCAGATCATTGATAATAGGACAATCAGGGCGTTCATTTCCCTTACAATTCATCACCAGGAACCTAAGCGTATCTTGCATTTTAGAAAGCTCCTGGATTTTCATTTCAATTTCTAAAAGGTGTGCTTCAGCAATCGTTTTCACATCCTTGCTAGCTCGCTTACGATCACTATAAAGGCTTAACAATTGCCGGCAATCATCCACTGAAAACCCTAGCTTTCTGGCACGGGCCAAGAATTTTAGTTTATGTACATCCTGTTCTGAAAAGTCACGATATCCATTGGCCCGCCGCATCGGCACAACAAGACCAATGTCCTCATAATAACGAATGGTTTTTTCTGTGAGGTCAGTTAGTGTCGCAGCATCACGAATTTTCATATCTGCTACTCCTCAATTGTAGAATTCAGCCTGTTGAGTATCGGGGGCTGTTAACAGTCAATGACAACAATTCTTAATTTCTTTTGACAATAACCAGTAGTTCACCGGCCAAGCCGCTAAAAATCCAGCAGGAATAGCAAGACCTAATCCCAGCCAAAACACACCGGTAAAAATGCTACCCGATTGCATTCCACCAACAGAATAATCGACCGCGTTCATGACAAATTCCATAATCCCCATAGAGATAACTTCACCAAGCCATACAGCCCGAAACGCAGCCACAACCCCAAGCCCCTCAGTGGCCTGAACAGAGCGTATCGCCATTGTAAATCCAACAAGAAAGGCAAGAAAAACCGCCAAAGCTATTGTGTAAAACGGGGTAAACCCAGCGCTAACACCAATCATAAGCCCAAGAACCTCACCAATGGTGCAACCAGTTAAACAATGCATCGTAGCCTTAGCAGAGCTAATAAAACCTGGGCGAGATTTTAGAGAACCTTCTAAATCTGTTGATTGCTCACCAGTTGAGCAACAACTATCACTATTTTGAACCATTTTTATCCCCTTCTAGAAGAAACTATACCATAATCCTTCCAGTTACAGGAAGGTCAAGGTTCTAAAATTGAGAAAGTTAAAAAATAAAATTGTCTATAAAATCAGTAATCTGTGACTAAACCTTCATTTAACTATTATTCTGTCATCAGACGGCCATTTTTATACGGTGATTAACAATCTGGTATGTTTTTTGATGGATAAACACCACAACAAATCACAAATTTAATTTATTCAGGGTACATTTTATGCGCGCGAATTTAGTTCAGTTTTCTTCCAACTTTATTAAAAGTAAAAAACTAAACCACTCACTCACCTGCATCGCAGCTGCACTCATAACTCTAGCTCTGCCCTTAAATGCAAGTGTCTCTGCGAAAAGTCCTATAATAAAAGAAAAAATTCTCACCCACATCGTAGGGAATTGGAAAACACCCAAAGGCGACATCATCGGCTTTTACAAATGCGGCAAACAACTTTGCGGCAAAATTGTAAGAACCTCATCCGGCTTGAAGAAAGATAAATACAATTCAAACCCCAAATTAAGAAAGCGCTCGGTAAATGGCCTCACCATTATGCGTAGTGTGAGAAAATCCGGTATCTTTAAATGGTATGGCTATGTCTACAATGTAAAAGACGGACAAACATATAAAGGCTCGCTTCAACTCACCTCTATAGACACAGCCAAACTAACTGGCTGCGGTTCAATGGGCATTTGTGAAAGCGTTGTATGGAAGAAAATGTCCAGAACAAATGTCGCCAGAAAATAACACCCCGATCCGATAAAAATTTACTCCATAAAAAAAACCTCACGATAAATCTATCGCGAGGCTTTTTTATATTAATGTAGCTTAGCTACTAATCTTCGAATGGGTCTTGCACCAAAATAGTGTCATCCCGCTCAGGGCTTGTAGAAAGTAACGCAACCGGCGTCTCGATCAATTCTTCAACACGGCGCACATATTTAATCGCAGCAGCCGGCAAATCAGCCCAGCTACGCGCACCAGCTGTTGTCTCAGACCATCCCTCAAGCACTTCATAAATTGGCTCAACTTGCGCCTGCATATTTTCACTTGCTGGCAAATGATCATAAACCTCATCACCAATCTTATAGCCCGTGCAAATCTTCAACTCTTTAAAGCCATCAAGCACATCAAGCTTTGTAAGGGCAATGCCAGTTATACCAGCCACTTTAAGAGTTTGCCGCACAAGGCAAGCATCAAACCAACCACAACGACGCTGACGACCCGTCACAGTGCCAAATTCATGGCCCCGTTCACCAAGCCGCGTTCCATCATCACAGAATAGTTCTGTCGGGAACGGCCCCATACCAACGCGAGTTGTGTAAGCCTTTGTAATACCCAGAACATAATCAAGCCCTGTTGGGCCAATACCACAACCAGTAGCGGCTTGTGCCGCCACAGTGTTCGACGATGTCACATAAGGGTAGGTGCCATGATCAATATCAAGAAGCACACCTTGCGCTCCTTCAAACAAAATACGTTTGCCCTTGCGGCGCGCATCATCCAAAAGCTTCCAAACAGGCTCAATATAATCCGTAACTTTTGGAGCGATCTCTTTCAACTGATCAAGAATATCAGAAGATACAAGTTCAGCTTCTCCCATACCACGGCGCAAAGCATTATGATGGGTCAGCAAACGGTCCACTTTTGCAGGCAGCGCATCGAGATCAAGCAAATCCATCATGCGAATAGCGCGGCGGCCAACTTTATCCTCATAAGCTGGGCCAATACCGCGCTTAGTCGTGCCAATCTTGCCCTTACCAGCAGCTTTTTCACGAAGCGCATCCAGGTCTTGATGAACAGGTAAAATCAAAGTGGCGTTCTCAGCAATACGTAATGTCTCTGCAGTTAAATCAACACCCTGGCCGCGCAACGTCTCAATTTCAGAAACAAGTGCCCAAGGGTCAATCACCACACCATTACCAATAACAGCTAATTTCCCCTCACGTACAACGCCAGATGGCAACAATGAAAGCTTATAGACCTTCCCATCAATCACAAGAGTATGGCCAGCATTATGCCCCCCTTGAAAGCGCGCAACAATATCTGCTCTCTCAGAAAGCCAGTCAACAATCTTGCCTTTGCCCTCATCACCCCATTGAGAGCCAACCACAACCACATTTGCCATTGGGGAAATCCTTAAATCTTTAAAATGAATATGAAATATAAAGTGACACCAGGGCCTAACCCCAAACGTAAATCACGGGCGAATATAACCACATAAACCAAAATGTGCGAGTGCAATTCCACAAAAAAAGTGCGAAAAATCGCACCATATACAAAGAAACTGTCCATTTATCAGTATTAATTGGTAAGACAGATAAAATTAGATGGGTTATGCCTATTCTATACGGGGTAAAATTAATAATGAAAACATGACAGAAACAGGAATATCACTAAGATACTCTCTGCACCTTAAATGCCTCTGCCATCCCCAGAAACAGGCCCCACTATGATCTTAAAATCACTAATTTCTCGTCTTTATAACAATGCATATATGCTTGTTTTACTTGCCATTCTTTTTTGGGCAGGAAATTTCGTCATGGGGCGCGGTGTTGCAGATACCATCCCACCAATGATTTTAAGCTGCCTAAGATGGTTATTAGCATCAGTTATATTACTGCCGTTCGCATGGCACCATTTAAAAAAAGATTGGCCAGAAATTCGCGGCCGTATTCCTTACTTTTTCCTACTCGGCCTCTTAAGCGGCGCCGCCTTTAACGCCCTCACTTACCTCGGGCTCCATACAACAACAGCAACCAATGCATTTGTGATTAATGCCGCTTTGCCGATTTTCATAATTTTATTGAATTTTATGATGCATGGTACATCTCTCTCTATCAAAAAAACCTTCTCAGTCATTATTTCGCTTATCGGTGTTTTATTGATCATTTGCAAAGGTGACTTAAGCGCATTGATCAACCTCCGCTTCACCTTTGGAGATCTCATGGTAACATTAGCCATGATTTCCTGGGCCATCTACACAGCCCTACTACCTGGAAGACCAAAACTACATTCTCTGTCCTTTGCAGCAATGACCTTCATCACGGCCACAATCATTTTAATACCATTCACTTTTATTGAATTTTATCTAGGCTACAGAGCGGAACTTAACTTAACCAGCCTAGGTGCCCTCCTTTATGTCGGCATCTTCCCTGGGTTATTAGCTTATATATTTTACAATCGCGGCGTTGAGCTCATTGGCGGAAACACAACAGGCATCTTACTCTATCTAATGACACCAATCGGAGCGCTTTTGTCCATTTTGTTTTTAGATGAAATTCCCCAAGCCTATCATTACATCGGCTTCGCCCTCATCCTCGCAGGCGTCATCATTTCATCTCAATCAAAGGCAAAACAAAAAGATACCACCAAGCAAGAAGCTTAAAGCCGTTGATTTGTGCTGGTTGCTAGTGGGCAACTGAATGTAGGAAGAAGATACAACTGAAGCTCAAATAAAAAACTAGGAGCATCCTTTCTTCTAAAAAGGATGCTCCTAGTGGCATCTGACTAGATCTTAATAATGAGCAAAAATTACCGTAGCGTAATCGCCTTATCTTTCGGCCATACAACCTGGTAACCAAACTCAATGACCTTTGCTTTTTGTGGAGCTAATGTCACATCCCAAGCCATCACGCCGCGCTTGTCATCAACATTTGTGCGCGTTGGTTTCGGGCTAGCTGTCAAGAGAGACACTTGCAACGTCTCTTTTTCAGAATAAGGCATCTGATCAAGCACAGTCATTTTCATCGGTGTCTTATGACCACTCACAAGTGTAACTTTATATTTACGAACATCACTATTCGACGTTGTTAGCAATCCAGTTTTACCTTTTACCCGGTTTTGACGCACCCACTTAACATTCACCTTGCTATCAACACCAAAGCCAATATCTAGCTTTTGATCAGGCTCAACCAATGCTAAACGTGATTGCCCAACATACACACCATCTCTAAACAATGAGACAGGTCCGGGGATAAGCGCATTGCCTGTTTTATTCACAAAGGAAGCATGCAAAAAAGCTTTTTGCATCTTTTTAGGAACAGCAAAAAGTTGCACATCTGGTGTTAAAGACAAAGCATCTAAGAAAACCTTCTTACGAGTACCATCACGTTTAATCGTGGTTTTGTTCGCCACATCAAACGTCATTTGAAATTGACCACTATTCACTTTAGCCATACGAGGCTTCGCAGGGGCTTTCATATTCATGAGACCAGAAGAGCGTGACAAAGACTTTTTAGCTTTATATTGACGGCGATCAATTTTAGCAGCTTGATCCATCTCCTGCATTGCCATTGGCTGTGCTAAAGGTACAGGACGGCGCTTCTTCTTGTAATCAATCAACCAGGCAAAAAGGTCAGGCGCTTTCGTCCGCCCTGTTGGGTTAGTCGTTGATAATCTAAGTTTCACATTCGTCCAGTCTTCGCTGGTAGTTTGGCGAATAACCGCACGGCGAACCAAGTTAAGGTTAGCTTTAGCCTTACCATCAGCCGTTTGTAAACGCGCATCATATAAAGGAGCCCAGCTTGCACCTCTGATTTGATAGTGCACTACAAACCGAGCCTTGCCTGGCTTTTCAGCTTCAACATTCACAGTCAAATGTGTCCGGCGCTTACGTTTATTCGGGCGCTCAGCAATTTGAGCACGAATGTTCTTAATGCGCTTATCCAAATCACGTAACTGCACTTTGGCTTTAAGAGCCTTAGCTTGCGTTTCTAAAAATTTATCACCCATCAAATTATAAAGATTAGAATATTGCGTCACAACATCTGTACCACCTTGATCGTTACGCCCAATCGGACGAGAAGGTAGCAGAGCCATTTCATTCAAGAGTTTCTTTTGCAATTCAGCAGCCTGAATAATCGAGTTTGTTAATTCTTTCTCATCAAGCAGAGTTTGCAATTGCTGCATCAACAACTCTCTGGCTGAATTATCAGTTGCAGAGTTCAAAGCTTCTGTAACCACACGCTGATCAACAGAACCAATTTCAATCGGTCCATCACCAGCTCCCTCAATGCGCAATGAACGTGCTTGCAAATCTGATGGTAAATCTTTGACTGATAGCTGATGCTTGCCAGCCGGCAAATCAACACTAATCACCCGCGTCACTTGCGCACCATTTGGAAACACCATCACGGATGAAATCCGTGACTGACCATTAATTTCATCTGCTAATGCTGCACTTACACCAAGTCCGGTCAAAGACGTGGAGAGCATAAAAGCTCCTAGTACTAATTTTTTCATCTATTTTCTCCCAGTGAGTAGATATGATGTCATATCTAAAAAGTCCAAACCCCAAATTTCATTTTTAAAGAAACTATCTTTTTCTATCCAAAGTTATCTCTCTTTAAGGTGATATGAATTAACACCTTTCTACATGAACCGAATATGAAAAACACCCCACATTACAAATTTGTAACATACGGTTTTTATTCACAAATATCCAACAAACCAGTCCCGCTCTTCAAATCTTCACTAACTCTGAACCAAAAAAAAGGCCCCCCTGTGACAACAGAGGGGCCTTTTATGAACAATGTTTATAAGTCCTGTTTTTATTGGACAACCTGAAACAAAACTAAAAATTTTTCAATTATAGTTCACTTTACGAAGAAGGAGCTCAGCCTTAGCCCGGTTGCTGGTGGCAACTGAAGGGCCATAAAAGGCTGAGGGACATGGCAGCTAGCTGCCCGGCGCAAGCCCCACCCCTGGAGGGCCTGCCGCTTTAGCAGCGCGGTTGCTTGTGGGCAACCTGAATCGCCACTAAAACGCAATAGCCCGTGAGAGAGAAAAATTAAAAGCTTAGGCGCTTTGCATCGACCACATGCTCAAGATCACGAACCGCATCAAGCGTTTCATCACTTACACGATTATCAATTCCGATAAGCGCAATTGCATTGCCACCTTCTTCTTCACGTCCAAGGTTAAAGTTCGCAATGTTTGTGTTGGCTTTGCCAAGCACAGTACCAAGCGCACCAATGAAACCAGGCTTATCAGTATTTTCTATGTAGAGCATCTCGTTATCAAGGGCTGCTTCCATATTGATACCGCGCACTTGAATGATCCGTGGCTTGCCATCAGAGAAAACAGTACCAGCAACAGAGCGTTCTTGGCGCTCAGTTTTAACGGTCAAACGCATGTAGCAGCCATAAGCACCTTCAGCACCGCGTTTTGTTTCTTCAATCACAATACCGCGCTCTTGAGCATTAACAGTCGCGCTGACCATATTGATATCAGCTGATTGAGGGCGCATCACACCACAAACAGCAGCGGCTGTAAGTGTCTTAGTGTTCATCTCTCCAATATCACCAACAAACTCAACACGAATCTCTTTAAGACCTGTCTCAATCAGTTGGCCAGCAAACAGACCAAGCTGTTCAGCAAGTTGTGCGTAAGGGCGCAAACGAGGAGCTTCTTCAGCAGAAACTGATGGGAAGTTAATCGCATTCGTAATCGCACCAGTTAGCAAATAATCAGACATTTGCTCAGCAACCTGAACAGCCACATTCACTTGAGCTTCATCAGTAGACGCGCCAAGGTGAGGTGTACAGATCATATTTGGAGCATTAAAGAGTACATTTTCTTTAGCTGGCTCAGATGCAAACACATCAAACGCAGCACCAGCAACTTTACCGCTATCTAGACCAGCGCGAAGAGCATCTTCATCAACCAAGCCACCACGAGCACAGTTCACAATGCGGACGCCGTCCTTCATTTTTTCAATCGCGTCAGCATCAATGATGTTTTTGGTTTTATCAGTCAGTGGCGTGTGTAAGGTAATGAAATCAGCACGCTTGAAAAGTTCATCTAGCTCAACTTTTTCTACGCCAATTTCAATAGCACGCTCGGCAGTAAGGAAAGGATCAAAAGCAACCACTTTCATCTTAAGGCCAATACCACGTTCAGCTGCAATGGAGCCAATGTTACCACAACCAATAACACCAAGTGTTTTGCCAGTAACTTCAACACCCATAAATTTGGATTTTTCCCATTTACCAGCATGAGTAGATGCGTTTGCTTCAGGAATCTGACGAGCAAGCGCCATCATCATAGAAATAGCATGCTCTGCAGTAGTGATTGAGTTACCAAAAGGCGTATTCATTACAATCACACCATTTGCAGTCGCCGCTTTAATGTCAACATTATCAACACCAATACCGGCACGGCCAATCACCTTAAGGTTTTTAGCAGCCGCTAGAATTTTTTCATTTGGCTTTGTAGCTGAGCGAATGGCAAGGCCATCATAATCGCCAATAATTTCAAGTAGCTCTTCTTTGTCCAAGCCAACTTTAACATCAACATCGATACCGCGCTCTTCAAAAATCTTCAGTGCAAGCGGGCTTAATTTATCTGAAATAAGGACACGTGGTGCCATGATATTCTCCTTGGGGAGACCTCTCATATAGAGAGGTCTTTTTCTAAGAATTGATTTATCTTTATTTGATTTGTACGTTTGATTATTAAGTGAATTTGAGAAACGCTATTTAAGCAATCTCAGACTTTGCAGTTGCAAAAGCCCAATCAAGCCACGGCGTTAAAAGCTCAAGATCACTAGCTTCAACGGTGGCACCAGCCCAAATACGAAGACCAGCAGGTGCATCGCGATAAGACCCAATGTCTAATGCAGCTCCAGCTTCATCAACAAGCTTCACAAGACGTTTTGCAAAGGCGGCTTGAGCATCAGCATCCAAAGTTGCAACAGCTGGATCAACAATTTTCAAACAAACAGATGTGTTTGAAGCAATGTCACTTGATACGGCCAGGTTGGCCACCCAATCAGTCTTTGCAATCCAGTCATTGAGAACTTGTGCATTCTTATCAGCGCGAGCTTTCAAAGCGTCAAGACCACCAATGTCTTCAGCCCATTTCAGACCATCAACATAGTCTTCAACTGCCAGCATAGACGGTGTGTTAATCGTCGCGCCTTTAAAGATGCCATCAATAAGTTTTCCACCCTTAGTAAGACGGAAAATCTTAGGCATTGGCCAAGCTGGTGTGTAGTTCTCAAGACGAGCAACAGCTCTTGGAGACAAGACCAACATGCCATGTTGCCCTTCGCCGCCCATAACTTTCTGCCAAGAGTAAGTCAGAACATCAACTTTGTCCCAGGCAATATCTTGAGCAAAAACAGCTGATGTCGCATCAACAAGCGTAAGACCGGCACGGTCAGCGGCAATCCAGTCACCATTTGGTACCCGAACACCAGATGTCGTTCCATTCCATGTGAAAACAACATCCTTATTAAAATCAACAGATGATAAATCAGGAAGTTCACCATACTCAGCGTCAAGAACCCGAACATCATCAAGTTTCAATTGCTTCGTAATATCAGTGACCCAACCTTTACCAAAGCTTTCCCAAGCCAAAACATCAACTGGGCGCTCACCAAGCAGTGACCACATCGCAGCCTCAAATGCACCTGTGTCAGAAGCTGGCATAATGCCAACCACATAATCATCAGGAATACCTAAGATTTCTTTGGTTTTGTCGATGGCTAGTTTCAAACGTGCTTTACCAACACCAGAACGGTGCGAACGTCCAAGAACTGCATCTTTAAGATTGTCTAGAGAATAACCAGGGCGTTTAGCACAAGGTCCAGAAGAAAAGTGCGCGTTTAAAGGCAGCGCTGCCGGCTTATTTAGATCTGTCATGATCTATCCTCTCAGATAGTTGCCTCTCGGTGGGGAGAGGTGGCCCACGACAGGGATTAGTTTAGTTGAAACCCAATGTCAACAAAATTGTCGCACCAGACCATAATAGCTCATATGCAATGAACACATGACTTAAAAATCAATACCAAAGTCAAACATTCAACTAAATTTTTCGTTGGAGGAGCAAAGCTTAAAGCAAATAAGCTTCGGCCCATAAAATAGAATTAGAAAAAACTCAATGGTAATCCCCGAAGAAGGAATGACACCACTTCGGTGTCAGGACATGGTGAAGCGCCAGCGTAACCCGGTGCTTAGCACCGCCCCTCGGAGGGCCTGCTGCTTCGCAGCAGAATAGCCCGTGAAGAGATATAAAACATAAAAAAAGGCAGGCTAAAAAGCCTGCCTTTAAAAATTCAATCATTTAATCTTATTTATAAGATTCATATGATGGAGCTGGTGAACAATCACGCAAGCAACCAAGCTGATAACGAAGACCAACACGAATTTCGTGTGATTCTAAATCTTCTAGCTCAAACTGACGACCAGGAATTTTACTGTCATCAAATTTGCCATCACCCATATTTAAATAACGATATCCAATATCAAGCTTCCAGTTCGCACGAAGATCAATATCAACACCAGCCATCAAAGCCCATGCAAAGTTAGTATCGCTATCATCAGAATCGTCACCGTCCATTGACAATGAAGCAAAACCAATACCTACACCTACGTAAGGAGTAATACGATGCCCCATGTCTAGGTCGTAGTAAAAGTTAGCTAAACCAACAAGAGAGCTTAGCTCACCTGTAAACTGGTTTGTTGGTACAGTACCTGAATCAAGCTGAGCGAAAACATCTGTATCGCCTCTATAGTCCAATGTGAAGTCCACACGGAAACCGCGCATAAGGTTGTAACCAATACCACCACCGAATACGAATTTATCATCAATATCTTCAAGAATAAATTTAGCCGCATTTGAATCTGTCATTGTGTAATCATCATAAAATGACCCACCAATATCACCGCGCAAATACCATCCACGATTATTATCAGACACGCCTTCATAGACATCGTCTTTTAAGCTTCCGCGATAATCATCACCCAAATCAGCAGCACCAGCAGTCGTTCCTGTTAGCACCAACATAAGGGCGCCGATGAAGCTTACCTTACATTTACTCATAATATTTCCCCTTTAGATTAATGCCAACACAACTGTGGCGACCCCCTGTACCAAAAAAAAACAAGTACAGTTCTCTTGAGAGATAATCACGGAGAAACGTTAAAAGAGAATTAACACAAACAGGAGAAACCCATTGAATCTATTAACAAAACATTAATCAGTCGTTGTTTCTTATAACAATGCACAACCAATTTTTATCAATAAAAAAACGATTCAGTAAAAAAAAGATAAGCAAAGTCAATTGAGTACTCATGCTTACTAACAACTAAACTTGAGTCTTAAACAGCTTTCAGAACGCCCACAATGTCTGAAACAACATCTTCAACTAATCCTTTATCATCACCCTCAGCCATCACACGAATAAGTGGTTCTGTGCCAGAAGGACGGATAACAAGACGACCCTTTTGCCCAAGGCGCGATTCTCCCTCTTTAATAGCCTCAATAACTGAGAGCTCTTCAAGAGGAGTGCCCGAGCTAAAACGAACATTTTGTAGCAATTGGGGAATAGGTTCAAACTGAGAGCAAACCTCACTCACCGGTTTGCCAGAAGAAACAACCACCGCTAGGATTTGCAGGGCAGAGACAAGACCATCACCTGTTGTTGAAAAGTCAGTCAAAACAATATGACCAGATTGTTCACCACCAACGTTGAACCCATGTTGACGCATATGCTCAACCACATAGCGATCACCTACCGGGGTACGAATGAGTTTGAGTTTTTCATTTTCCAAAAATCTCTCAAATCCAAGGTTAGACATAACAGTAGCCACGACACCACCAGCCTGCAATTTGCCTTGGTCATTCCATGATTTTGCAATCACAGCCATCAATTGATCACCATCAACCAACTGACCTTTTTCATCAACAATCACCACCCGATCAGCATCACCATCAAGTGCAATACCAATGTCAGCGCGCATTTCCTTCACTTTTTCACAAAGCGCTTCAGGAGACGTTGAACCACAACCTTCGTTGATGTTCGTGCCATTCGGCTCAACACCAATGGTTATGACCTCAGCCCCAAGCTCCCAAAGCGCTAGAGGCGCCACTTTATAAGCTGCACCATGGGCACAATCGATAACAATACGAAGATTTTCAAACCTCATATTACGAGGCAAGCTACGTTTAGCAGCTTCAATGTACCGGTCTCGTGAACTTTCAATGCGTTTCGCACGGCCAATATCTCTCGGATTGGCAAGTAAAGAGGAATTATCCCCTTCAATCAGTCCAGCTATCTCAGCTTCTTGAGCATCACTAAGCTTATAGCCATCCGGGCCAAATATTTTAATGCCATTATCGGCAAAACTATTATGAGACGCCGAAATCATAACCCCAAGGTCCGCCCGCATAGAACGTGTAAGCATCGCAACACCTGGCGTTGGCACGGGCCCAAGTTGAAACACATCCATACCAACAGATGTAAACCCGGAAATCAGGGCTGATTCAATCATATAACCAGAAAGCCGAGTATCCTTACCAATCACAACACGATGACGGTGACTACCATTGGTAAACATTTTACCAGCAGCCATACCAAGTTTTAATGCAATTTCACTGGTCATAGGGTATTGGTTTGCCTGCCCACGAACACCATCAGTACCAAAAAGTTTCTTTGACATAAAAACCACAACTCCGTCATTCTAAGTAAAATTAATAGATCTCTTATCCCAAGATCTTATTTATGTAATGTGATAATCCACTTTAAAACGAAAATCACGGTAAAAACATGCAACAAACTCTTTGCTCAATCACATATTGCATATGAATTTTACAAAAAAACACTGTTTAAATTGAGTGGATTTGCCAACACCTTAAACAAAAACGATTAATTTTCAAAAACAGTCTGAGGATGACCTAAAACTATAGTAAAATTAAGCTTAACGATCCATTAGACGCCAAATTTTAAGCGCTTGAGCAGTCTCAGCCACATCATGAACCCTAAAAATCTGAACACCCTGGCTCGCCCCTATTAAAACACTCGCAAGCGAGCCCGGTAAGCGCTCACTAGCATCCTCATTCTTCGACAGAGCCCCAATAAATGATTTTCGAGAACACCCCAGCAACAGGGGGACACCAAGCCCATGAAAAAGGCTTAAACTTCGTAAAAGCCCACAATTATGAGAAACATTTTTTCCAAATCCAATTCCCGGATCCAAAATTATATTTTCTGTACGAACACCAGCTTCAACAGCACGCTGTAAACTAAGCGACAAATAATCATAAACATCCAAAACAACGTGATTGTATGAAGGGTCCTGTTGCATGACTTCAGGAGTTCCTTGAGCATGCATTAAAATAACAGGCACATTAAGAGACGCAGCCACCCCTAGTGAATTAGGATCAAACGTCAAAGCAGAAACATCATTGATAATGTTCGCACCAGCTTGTACCGCCGCTGTCATAACTTCTGATTTCCTGGTATCGATCGAAATAAGCGCTTTCGTTTTAGGTCGCAAAGCCTCAATAACCGGTATCACCCGTTCAAGCTCATCTTCAATGGACACAAGATCAGCGCCAGGCCGTGTACTCTCCCCGCCAACATCAATAATATCGGCGCCCTCTCTCGCTATCTCTAAACCACGCTCTACCGCCTGTGATACTTGATCATGCTGGCCACCATCAAAAAAACTATCCGGCGTTACATTGAGCACTCCCATTATTCGAGGACGTTCAAGAGTAAGCGAGGCCAAAGCTAACCGGTCTGCTGAAACCATCTCTGCTATAATTGAATACTCTTCAGGCACATCCACAAGCGAGTATAAATGCCTGTGAATTTCAGGCCCAACACCAGGACCATACCGACTAAAACGTTCTACGTGCCCATAGCCAATCCCTTCTACACCAGCAAGAGGAGCAAGTTTCTCACTCCCCGTTAAACCGTCTATTTCATTATATTTTATTGGAAGTGGACGCCAATAATCCATCATTCACCTCTATAAGAATACCTCTATTAGAATATATCTATTAGAGCGTGTCACAAATAATTTAATTCATAAAAAACACTTCTGAAGTTTCTCACCAAAGAAGGGAGTGCTCTTCTCCAGAGCACGGACATGACGCCAGAGGCGTCCAGCGTACAAGATCAGCCCGAACGGAGCTTAGCGAGTACGGAAAAGCTGATCGCAAGAAAAGCACCGCCCTGTCGGAGGGGTTTTCGCACCTGACGCAAAAAAATAGGCCGTGAGACAAAATTAAAGCGAATTCAACTCATCAGTACTTATACTAAACCTTCAATGAAAAACAAAAAAACCCAAATCAACAAATGTCGATTTGGGTTTTTAATGTCTTCAACTATACAGAAAACTTCATGAGCACTACACGACGGTTGCTTGTGGGCAACTGAAGGAGCACTAAAAGAGCACCCTAACCTTGCGGCTGCGGCTCCATATCACCAGAAGGCTCTTCGCCGTCAGATTTCGGTTTTGTCTTACCCGAAATTGGAACAACAGAATGAGAGCCACCAGATTGATCATCTGGTTCGTCTCGTTGAAGAGGCTTACCATTAATCAGATTATCAACCTCTTCACCGCTTAATGTTTCATATTCCAGAAGCCCTTGAGCAACAACTTCAAGATCATCGCTTTTTTCTTCCAAAATCCGTCGCGCGGTTTTCTCACCATCATCAATTAAACTACGAACTTCTTCATCAACCAAACGAGCCGTTTCTTCAGAAATATTCACAGAGTTTGAAACTGAATGACCAAGAAAAACCTCTTCCTGATTACTATTATACAGAACACGACCAAGTTTTTCAGACATGCCCCATTCCATAACCATCTTGCGAGCAAGTCCTGTCGCCATCTGAATGTCACCGGTGGCACCATTTGTTACTTTATCATCGCCAAAAATTTTAATCTCAGCTTCTCGGCCACCAAACAAAACAGCCAAACGCGATACACAATATGAACGAGTATATGAATGACGATCAGTCTCCGGTAAATTCATGGTCACACCAAGGGCGCGGCCACGTGGAATAATCGTCACCTTATGAAGAGGATCAAACTCAGGAACATGCAAACCAACAATCACGTGACCAGCTTCATGGTACGCAGTGTTTTTCTTCTCATGCTCAGTCATCACCATAGAGCGGCGTTCCGCCCCCATCATGACTTTATCCTTCGCATCTTCAAATTCTTGTTGCGTAACCATCCGCATTGAACGACGTGCTGCAAGCAGAGCTGCTTCATTCACAAGATTGGCAAGATCCGCACCAGAAAAACCAGGCGTTCCTCGTGCTAAAACTTTCACATCAACATTTGGCGCCAATGGAACTTTTTCAGCATGCACTTTTAAAATTTTCTCACGGCCCACAACATCAGGCAATGGCACAACAACCTGGCGATCAAACCGACCAGGACGCAAGAGCGCAGGATCCAAAACATCAGGTCTGTTGGTCGCAGCTAAAAGAATAATACTTTCATTCGCTTCAAAACCATCCATCTCAACAAGAAGTTGGTTCAAAGTCTGTTCGCGCTCATCATTACCGCCGCCAAGACCAGCACCACGATGACGACCAACAGCATCGATCTCATCAATAAAAATAATACAAGGCGCATTGCGTTTTGCTTGCTCGAACATATCACGCACCCGGCTAGCACCAACACCAACAAACATCTCAACAAAGTCTGAACCAGAAATCGTAAAGAACGGCACATTCGCTTCACCAGCAATCGCGCGCGCTAATAATGTCTTACCCGTCCCTGGAGGGCCAACAAGAAGTGCGCCATGGGGAATATGACCACCCAAACGTTGGAATTTTTGTGGGTCTCTTAAATATTCAACAATTTCAACCAAATCATCTTTGGCTTCATCAACACCAGCTACATCTTCAAAAGTCTTACGGTCATGATGCTCCGTTAAAAGCTTAGCCTTAGATTTACCAAAGCCCATGGCCTTGCCACCACCACCTTGCATCTGGCGCATAAAGAAGATCCAAACACCGATAAGCAACAAGACTGGTAAAAACGTGGTCAGAAGAACGTTCAAAAATGAATTTGATTCATCTTCAGGAGGTTTCGCAGTAATCTTCACACCCTTAGAAGAAAGCGTACCGATTAAATTAGGGTCATTTGGAGCATAAGTCGCAAACGCACCACCATTACCAAACTGTCCGGTTACTTTCTGACCAGCAATAGTCAGCTCTTTAACATTGCCCTGCTCAACCTGAGCTAAGAGTTCAGAGTAACTAATTTGAGTTTGTTTAGGATTATTTTGCGCCCCTTGGATCATATTAAATAACACAAGCAACAATAACAGAATGACAACCCAAACCGCGAAATTGCGAAAATGCGAATTCATAAAAATTTCCTATCTCAGAAGCAAAAACGATACGTCAAAAAACCATACGTCTCCGTCTTTTTTGCCTCATTATATAAAACATCATCACAAATATTGTCTTTGCGATGTAAATTAGAGCACTTCCGGAAAAGTGTGACGCGATTTTCCGATAAGAAGTGCGTACAAACAAAGAATTAGAGCATTACAAAAATTCAAGATAAAAGAAAAATGCTCTAATACAGATAAAACAGGCCCTTAACAAAAGGGGTTTATAAGCATATTACGTAAATATTTTCGTAAAATTCCGCCCATTAAAGCTAGCTTAAAAAAAACCAGCGTCTTCTCCCCCTAACATAGGCATGAAGGCAAGATTTGCCAAGAGGAAGAAAAGAAAGAAAAAGTGTTTTTCTCAAGAACTTCAAGGCCCTTTATAGCAATTTCTCACAAGAATAGGGCTAATTTCTCATTTCATAGGTAAAACACACAAAGTTACGCACAAATTCAGCCTAAAATAATAATGTTTTCCAGTTCTTAAGCGGAAAAATAGCCCTTTCAAACGAAACACCATCCAAAAACGCATCCAAATCACCAAACAGCTCAACAAAAAGACTTTCATCGTAAATCTCTAGTTGCGGCACAGCCACCAATTTCCCCTCACACCAACAGCCAGCAACAGCCGGTAAAATGGTCTTTGAAGCATTTAAGCGTGATAATCCGGTTCCTAATTCGCGATATTTTTCTTTAATTTGGGCTATTTCAACATTTGAGAAACCACGAATGAGTAAATCACCTGAAAATTCCTCCGGAACTTTAATTCCAACCCGCTGATCCCAGATAACCTGCCTGCTGTGAGAAAATTCTCCATCAGATGAAAGAGCAGAACACTCACCAAACTGTTGCTCAACAATTTCAAAGTTCGTTCGACCAACCTCCCTGGAAAATTGCAAATAACCATCTGACTTTTTCTCACACATCACTCCAGCAAGCACAAATTTCTCCTGCCCCATAATTGTAATATGCGCCGCACCACCTTCCAAACTTGAAAGAGAGCGCCCCTCAATACCAAACGCCATCAGCAAACGACGTAAAATTCTCACCTGTATCTCATTCGGAAGTGAGAAATAATCCTCCCCCTTCACAAACAACAGCCCAACCCGGTGTACCGTCACATTCGAGCGAACAAATTCTAAGGCCTGGTTTTCAAGTGCCAAACGCCCGCGCTGCAACCGACGCACACTCTCACCGATCATCTCAGGCAAACGCACCTCTCTATCTAAAGAGAGACTATCGAGTGAAGTAAGAAGTTGGCGCACCTGAACACGCTCATAATCAACATTGCGATTACTCGGGTCTTCAACCCACTCAATACCACGGGCCTCAAGCCAGACACGTAAAACACTCCCCCGAACCTTTAAGAGAGGCCTAATGATCTGCATCCCAAAAAGCTCACGGGTGTCATGCATAGAAGAAAGCCCATCAATGCCACTACCTCTTAGAAGTCGCATCAAAAACGTTTCAGCCTGATCATCAAGCGTATGGGCGGTCATCAAATAAGAAAGATCAAACTCTTTTAAATGCGCTGATATGGCCTCATATCGCGCCTCCCGTGCACGAGCTTGTAAAGAGCCACCTTGATCCAGCCCTTCAAGCTTAATCGGAACACCAGTAAACCCAAGCTCTTCAGCAGTTTGAATAACCTTTGCGACTTCCTTTACCGCTTCTGCCCGAACCCCATGATCTACCGAGAAAACCACATCCTTTGTGTCGTTGAGCGGATATCGAGAGCGCCAGTCAGCAAAAAGATGCAACAAAGCCATGCTATCCCCACCACCAGAAACAGCCAAGCCAACAGCACTTTTCCCTAATAGCTGAGAAAACAAATCATCAATTTTAGAATGAGTAAGCTCCATAAAAGGCAACCTACAATTAGAGACACCTTAAAAGCAAGAATAAGAATTTAATAAGATATTTAGAAAAACTACCGGCAACGAGCCTTAGTCTGCTCTTGCCCCAATCGGCGTGCTATGTGTCCAGAGAGAGATTTATATTTATCACTCAATTGCGCATAAGTTTGGCACGCAGCCTCAGATTGCCCAAGCCGTTGAAGGGACATCCCTAATTTAAGCAGGTTATCCGGCGCTTTGGCACTCGTTTTATAAGTTTTATATCCCTTTAAAAACTCATGCGCCGCTTTTCTATAATCATTGCGAGCAAAATAAGTTTCACCCAACCAATATTGCGCATTTCCTGAAAGTTCATCTTGCGGGTAGTTTCTTAAAAATGAACGAAATGTCGCTTCAGCCGAAACATAATCACTTGCCATCAAATAATTATAACCAGCATCATAAAGCTTGCGAGATGGAACCCCATTCACCGCAACCCGGCTTTTGGGCACTTGTCCGTCAAGCGGTAGATCAGCACCCGGCACTTGTCTGTCAGAAAGCATAGGCTGTTCAGATATCACTCTGCCGTTTGATAATTGACCATTTGAGAGTTGTTTCTCTGATTGAGTATCAGCACCCCAGCCATCTGTTCTAAATTGTGGCTCGCCAGTCACCCGATCAGCGGCGCCTTGGTCTAACCTTTGGTTATCAAGTCTTTGGTCAAGAGGCAATCGGCGATCAAATCGTTGATTATTTAGAGGTTGATTTTGGCGCACACCTTTTTGAACCAAAGTCTGTAAAGCACCAATCATTGATTTCATTTCAGTGATCTGAGCTTCAAGGCGGTCAATTCGGCGTTGCGCCTCATTCAATTCATCACTTTGAGAAGATTTAGCCGTATTGCCTTTTGCATCTTGAGCAAGGACCCCATAATGCCCATTAACACTCAAAAGCGCACTAACATTCAAAAGAATGGAAACAAACAACACCCCAGTTAAATGTCTCATATACCGTACCCCAAACAATTCTGAGCCCAAAACTTAATAATTTGCCGCGCCGTTTAACTTTGTTTCAACACGGCGGTTTTGCGACCAACAACTAATATCATTACAAATGGCAACTGGGCGCTCTTTACCATACGATATAGTCCGAAGGCGCGTAGGGTTAACACCATTTTGTATAAGGTAATTTTTAATCACATCAGCCCGGCGACCACCAAGAGCAATATTATACTCACGAGTGCCTCGTTCATCAGCATGGCCCTCAAGTGTCACTGAATAATTTGAATATTGCTGCAACCATTTAACCTGATTGCGCAAAATACCCAAAGCTTGCTCAGTGAGCTGCACACTATCTGTGGTGAAATGAACAGTCGTTCCAACATTCACAGCAAAATCCTGCGGTGTTCCTGGCTTCGTTGGAGTACCAGTTAAACTCTTGTTCGCATTGCTACACCCGGTCACAAAGATTGCCAGCATCAGAGCACATGCAAACCGTAATAAGTCCCGTTTTAAAAAATGAGATATCATTTTCACCCTCAGTTTTCACCCTATTCTCAAGCTCCACCTTTTAAGTACAGCTCTAAAGGATAGATGTGGTCACTCTTAGCTATAAAAGCTTCAAGCCCTTTAAAATTTTCAATTCAAGCAAATAAAAACCATCATCAATCGTCTACAGTTCACCATTGAAAGTTTAGTAGTAGAAAACACTAAAGTTTACCATAGCCCAAACTGTGAAAACAAATCAGATGGCTCAACTATACATGTTTTTTTATGAACTGAAACTGATGAACATGAACTTTTAGCTTAGAATGATCATGAGAAGACAAAACGTCTACAAACGCCACAAACAAAAGCTTTCCCTGCAATAAGCTCAGCAAAATCAAAAAACTTGTAACATAACCAATACCAACAAAACTCAAGATAAAAGCAAAATTATGAATTTTCTAAGTTTAAAGCTGCAAAAAACGCAGGTAATGATTAGCCAGGTCCTAAAAATAAGAAAGAGGCAAGAAAGAGAGAGATCAATAGAACTAACAAATCAGCAGAAAAACACGTTTTTGTGATTATCAGGACATAAAAAAACCGTGCTGCAAACCAATGAATGGTATGCAACACGGTCTTATTAACTGTTCTGAAAAATTAATTTCAGTCAAGTTGGTCGTTAAAATTAACGAACAGCTTGAGTAACAGGAGCAACATCGCCACCAAGTTTCATTGGCTCGTGACGTACTTCACGACGACAAGCGCCAAGAGTAGCTACTGTGCCAACGATAGTTGCAGCAACGATAAGACCTTTAAATTTATTCATGGTAATTCCCCCTTCAGGTAATGTTTTGGACCAAAGCGATCCGGTTTGAAACTATATCATCTTAGTTAGTCGACATGACACTTTTATGTGCCAACTAATGTAATCAATTAACGATTTTTTTGTTCCACAATATCCAAAGCAACATCAGCCCCAAGCTTCATTGGTTCATGACGAACTTCACGGCGACATGCAGAAACACTAGCAACTGCACCGATAAGAACGGCAGCAACTAATAGTCGTTTATACGATTGCATTATGTAAACTCCTTAAGAATTTTACGAGCAGTGCATACATCCGGATTACCGGCGTTACCCTACAAGATCAAGAACAGATGCGATACAGTCACATGTTTTCACACAAAATGATGCGAAAAAGACACGAAATACTGCATTTCAACCCCTTCAAGCATGTTAGAACCATGATTAATACACAGCCCCACCTAACATCAGAGATTGAAATCGATTCTATCTGTAAAGGCAAGAACAATAACAATTATTTGTTAACACGAGGTGACCAAGCCGGGTCTGATCCCCAAGAAGGTGTGCGAACGCGGCGTTCGTTATATCCCGTTAAGTCCACAGAATAGATGCGAGCGCCCCCTTTTGCCCCCGGAGATTCCCTGAAAAACATCAAAACACGGCCATTTGGCGCCCAAGTTGGCCCCTCATTATGATAGCCTTCTGTCAAAATTCGCTCTCCAGAGCCATCTGGTTTCATAACACCAATCAGAAATCGCCCAGGAACTTGCTTGGTAAAAGCTATTAAATCCCCTCTGGGCGACCAAACAGGCGTAGAGTAACGCCCATCACCAAAACTGATTCTCTTCGCACCAGAGCCATTAGAATTCATCACATAAAGTTGCTTGGAGCCCCCCCGATCAGATTCAAAAACTATCTTTTTGCCATCAGGAGAATAACTAGGTGCCGTGTCAATCGACGCACTATTCGTCAGACGAACCGTTTGTTTCGTACCTATATCAAGGGTAAAGATGTTCGCATTTCCCCCTTGCTGCAAGCTCATGATAATTTTTCGCCCATCTGGGGAAAACCTTGGCGCAAACGTCATATTTGGAAAATCACCAACCACACGTTTCTGGCCCGTTTTTAAATTAAGCAGATAGACCCGAGGAACACCGCTCTCATAGGACATAAAAGTCAACTCATCAGCACGGGGGCCAAAACGCGGCGTTAACACCAAATGCTGTCCTTGAGTTAAATATCTAAGGTTATGCCCATCCTGATCCATCACAGCCAAGCGCTTAATACGTCGTTTTTTACCGCCTGTTTCATCAATAAAAGCAACCCGAGTGTCAAAGTAGCCCGTCTCTCCAGTAAGGCGCTTATAAATCGTATCAGCAATCACATGCCCAACACGGCGCCAGTTCTCATTTTCAATAAAAAACTGCTCACCAGAAAGCTGCTTACCTGAAAACACATCCCATAACCGGAATTGCGCCTTGATACGGCGATCAGGAAGTCGTTCAACTTTACCAACAACAACAGCCTGCGCTTTAATAACCCGCCAATCAGAAAACTTAGGAACGCTCAAAACACTGGCATCTTTTTGAATAAAAGATAGTGGATCCAACGGCTCAAACAAACCAGATCCAGCTAAGTCAGCTTGAATAACCTGCACAACCTCTTGCGCAAAACGTTGGTCTTCAAAGGTCTTGCCTTCAAATACTGAAATCGCAATGGGAATCGCCTGGACATTACCTTCCGTAATATCAATCTCAACCTGAGCATATGAGGGAGATGAAAAACTCAGCAAGCACACAAAACTAACGATGAAAGCCATAAAAGCTTTTTTCAGATTTGAAACTAAAAGTCTCAAAATGTATTGAAGTACAGAATTTTGAAGTGGGACTTCCCATAATCTTGTTCTGTGAGCCATCTTGATTTTCACCTTTTTAATAAGATTTAATCTTCCAATTTCAAAAATCTGAGTTTGAACATAAGCAAAACCTATTAACTCAGCTCTAAAGCTTGAATAAATAACATTATCCGCGCAGCATATCACGTGGGTTAAAGTTCAAAATCATATCCTGCCATGTGTCATATTTCCTTGCAGGCAAATTATAGGGCTGACATTGCCACACAGCCCGCGCAGCGCTATCAGCTGCAGCCCGCTGGAAAGAAGAAGCACCCCGGTTTAAAACACGTGGTTGCCCCTTTAACGTGCCATCCTTATTAAGTTTAATTCGCAACTTGACACTCAACTCTTCAGCACCCAATCCACCAACAGGTGGGTTCCAACATTGTGATACACGCCGCCGAAACGCATCAATCTCATTGATGCTCATCTTCAAATGCTTACCGCGCGGGTTCCCTTTAACCTTCTTAGCTCCAGGTAAATCAGGTAATTTAGAAGCCGTTGGGCCTGAGTCAGGCACTTTATTCAAAAGAGCCGCAATTTTATCTTCGTTGAACTTCTTCTTTTTGCGTTTCTTTTTTACAATTTTAGCTTTTGGTTTTGGCTTAGGTTTTGCCTTTTTCTTTGGCTTAGGCTTTGGCTTCTTAGCAACCTTCTTCTTAACCGGCTTCACTTTCTTCTTCACCACTTCTGGCTTTTTAGGAGGTAGCGGTTCTTGCTTCTCAGCTGTCGGTTGAACTGCGCGCTTAGGAGCTGGTTTTTTCTTCTTCTTTTTGACCTTAATTTCTTTAGCGATTGGTTTTTTGTCTTTTTCCTTAGGCTTGATCTTTTCCGGTGCTTTCTTTAACCCAGCCTTCAGCTTGGTTAATTCAGAAATATCAACAATTTCCATCGGAATAGATTTAACTTCGATCGGCTTAAGCGCCTTCGCTGTTGTGAGAGAAAAGAGCGCAAAAGCCAAAAGGGCGCTATGAAACACCAAAGATATGATAAGCCCAAGCTTCACCCTTTTCTCCTTTAATTACGCGTTAAACCATAAAGTTTTATACACTTCTATGAGTGCAAATTACGCACCCTATTATTGTGCATTATGCACCACCCTATTCAATGTGCATTATGCACCTTATTGGCTGCTTGCATCTGTCACAATTGCCAGCCGAGTAAACCCGGCATTAGAGATCTTCCCCATCACTTGCGAAATCATTCCATGCAACGACTTTTGATCACCACGAATATAAATCCGCTCATTATAGCCGTTTTTAGCAATGGCTTTCAGTTTAGGAACCAGCTCTTCAAGGGTAATCTCTTTATCCTGAATATAAACCTTGCCTAACTTATCAACCGAAATGGTCAGAGGTTCCTTCTCTCCTCCTAATGATTTCGCTTCAGTTTTCGGCAATTCAAGCGGGATCCCAGCGCTAAGCAGTGGTGCCGTCACCATAAAGACAATCAGCAGAACCAACATAACATCAACAAACGGCGTCACATTAATTTCAGACATAACCGCAGCACCGCCACGGCTCCGAGATCTGCGCCGGCGTGGAATGGCTTTTCCGCCTCCTAATGATGCACCCATATTGGTTCCTTAAAAAAAGAGATTCCTTTAAAATTTAGTCTTCATGATCTAAGCCAAAAACAATTCATATAAACAGGCACATATCATAATAATCTGTTTCAACTATTTCCGCATCTCAATTTGACGCGATAAAATAGCTCCAAACTCATCTGCAAAACCTTCATAACGCTGCGAAAGTCGCGCAATATCAGATGAATATTTATTATAAAAAATCACAGCCGGAATAGCAGCCAACAGTCCTAAAGCTGTCGCAAACAAAGCCTCAGCAATACCAGGTGCAACAACTGCCAAACTCGTATTCTTAGAAGCGGCGATAGAAGAAAAACTATTCATAATCCCCCAAACCGTACCAAACAGCCCAACAAAAGGCGCTGTGGAGCCAACAGTCGCTAAAAATAACAACTTACTCTCTAACTTTTCAATTTCTCGGTTAAGCGCAACATCCATGACTTTTTCTATACGCATCTGAACAGAGACCATCACCTTAGGTCCAGCCTTCAAGCTTTCATTCCATTCTCTCATAGCAGCTAAAAAGATGCTTTCAACACCCTTTGTTTCCCGTCGAGATACATCTTCATAGATCTCTTCAAAAGGTTCACCAGACCAAAAAACCTTTTCAAATTCATTCGAACGCTTTCTGGCAGATGAAATAGAAAACATTTTCTCAAAAACAATGCCCCATGCCCAAATTGAGGCAATGGCCAAGCCAATCATGACTATTTTTACAACAATATCAGCTTGCAGAAAAAGGGAGACAAAAGAAAAATCACTGCTGTTAACGGTAACATTAGCGCTCATTGATGTTACTGCACTCACCAACCCATCAGCACCGGCTAAGACACCGCTATTACTTGCAAAGGCTGAAGTTGCTAAAATTACAAAGTCCATAAATTTCCTCTGATCTATCCCCTAAAAATTGAAGGGTGTTTATTATGAGGCCTAAAAGAAAGCCATCTTTCACAAAATTTTGTGACAAAAGAAGGGCTCAAAAATGGTCCAAATCGTTAAAAAACAAGTTCTCATCAAGATATGACAGTCTCATTACCCCCTGTTTTATCTGATTTTTTACAAAAACCATCAATAAGCGTTTTAAGATCTTCACTTGGTGATAAATTATTCGCAGCCACTGTTCAAGCTTTCAAAGTCTATATAAGTTCAGACATTTTTTGGCAGAAATGCATTTTTAATCGCATCAGTTAAGCGAACCGGCCTCCCTCTCTCATTTATCAAGACAATAGTCACCAGCGCCTTAAATAAAGTCACCCCATCTCGTTCGATCTCCTGAGAAATTTTTAAATAAGCTGTTTTTTGCTCTGCAACTTTCGTGACAACCTCTAAAACATCATCCATCATTGCCGGTTTTAAATAGTCAATATCCATATGCCGAACAACAAAAAAGCACCTAGTAGCCCCATCAGTGCCGTCAAATAATTCCTTCTGGTTCAGACCTATTAGACGAACAAAATCCGTTCTCCCTCGCTCGCACCAGCGAATGTAACTTGCATGGTAAACAAGACCCGAAAAATCCGTATCTTCATAATAAACCCGAAGGGGCAAAATATGACTGTCACCTTGCAAACAACCAGCTAAATCCGGCCAATTATTTGCCTGGCTTTCATTTGTATTTGGGTCTGTTGGTCCTTGCTCAGACATGCCACATCCTCTTAAATCAATAAAATATCAAACTACAACACAAAAAAAGTCGCTTGATGATTAGATCTCATCAAGCGACTTATAATCAAATGATCTCTATTTGAATAGAATAGAGTTTTAAAACAAACAGCACACCTTAGCGAACATTTTTGTTCCGTGTCTCAGCAGCCGTCGCTGCATGAACATAATCTACTTCACCATTAGCAGCCTCTGCTGCAACACCCAGTGCAAGTGTCCTTGCTTCAATATCATCAACATTCAAACCATCAGATGCATTCTCAATGGCAAAGGCGACCTTTTTGGCCAAAGCATCCCACATTCCATTTTCAACACAAAAAGCCTCGGCTTTTGCAGATGCTCCCTCGCCGAGCTGTCCAAGCAAAGCACCTAATATTAGCAATTCTCTATCAACACGCATTTCATAGGCATCAGCAGCAGCCACACCATATTCAAAAACCCGCAGCCCTCTTGCCGTTGCATCACTTCCAACTGTTCCATCAATCAGGGCAATCGCTTTAACCACAGGCTCAGAGCGGGGAACAACAAAGTGATCTCTATCCAAATAATCGATTGTCTCTTTTCGCACCAAAGGAGGAAGTGAAGGAGCTAAACCACCCTCAGCAGGCTCATCATCAGAAGTACCCGTAGCTGTCTGCACCATGTCAGTCACAGCCTCAGTCATCGCACCTGATACACCGCCAACAGCACCAGCTGCGGCAATAGCTGCACTTTCAACTTCTTGAACAATCTCAGAATTAGCAACTTCACTCACTTTAGCTGCTGCTGCCTCTGCCACTTGGTCAACAGTCGAGCTTACCGTTTCTTGAACGTGCTCCGTTGCCTCTGAAACAGTTTCAACTGCTGAAGAAGCTTGCTCTTTAGCTGCATCAAAAGCCTCTTGCCCGCTTGCAATCGTATCATTAAGAATATTACCACTAGCTTCATGACCGCCTGCAGTGTCTTGAACGGTTTCTTTCGTAGCTGGCTTATCACCGCCACCAAACATTTTTTTAATCACACCAAATAATGACGCCATTTCGTTTTCTCCCCAATATTACCGCTCAGTACAATTCATTCACGAACAATTCACTCAAAATCAATCAAGTACACTCCACTCGTACGAATAGTTTTGTTGCCAATCCTGGCCAAATCAATAAATGACCCGAACTGCAAATCAGACATCTAAAATAATCCTATAATCACGACAAAGGAATGAAACTTTAGCGCCAATACTGAACCATTCTATCCCGTTTTTACTCTTATTTTGGATCAAAAGACAAAAAACCAAAGAAATTCTGAAAAGTTATCGGAACCAATACACTCCGCATTCCCCTCAATTAATCAGAAAATTTATCAACATCTGTCTCGTCAACCACATTTGTTCCATCAAAAAGTGACGATTGAACATCCTGAGGAGAACTCTCAGGTCGTTTCAATCCCAAATGCTTGTAAGCTTTTGCCATCACTACCCGGCCCCGAGGCGTACGGGCAATAAGCCCTTGTTGTAATAAATAAGGCTCTACAATTTCTTCCAAAGCATCTCGAGGTTCAGAAAGCGCCGCTGCAATCGTCTCTATTCCAACCGGCCCTCCTTCATAATTATGAATAATACAGTGCAAATACCGATGATCAAGTTGATCAAGCCCAAGACTATCAACCTCGAGCTGAGAAAGCGCTTTGTCTGCAATATCTTTCGTAATCTCACCGCCACCATAAACAGAAGCAAAATCACGAACACGGCGCAATAAACGCCCGGCAATCCGCGGTGTCCCACGAGATCGCATCGCAATTTCAAGTGCGCCTTCAGACGAAATATGCATCTCTAAAACCTTAGCACCTCGGGTGACAATCCCCACAAGCTCAGCTGTTTCATAAAAATTCAACCTGATAGGTATGCCAAACCGGTCACGCAAAGGCGTTGTAAGCAACCCAGCCCTCGTCGTTGCACCAACAAGAGTGAATTTAGCAAGCTCAATCTGAACTGAGCGTGCCGCCGGCCCTTCGCCAATAATTAAATCCAGTTTAAAATCTTCCATGGCCGGATAAAGCACTTCTTCAACAGCCGGGCTCAAGCGATGGATCTCATCAATAAATAAGACATCCCGCTCTTCTAAATTTGTGAGTAGCGCTGCCAAATCACCAGCCTTGGCAATCACCGGGCCTGAGGTTGATCTGAAATTCACCCCAAGTTCACGAGCAACAATTTGCGCTAAAGTTGTTTTACCAAGCCCAGGCGGACCAGCAAAGAGCACATGATCAAGCGCATCACCGCGCCCTCGCGCTGCTTCAATAAACACCTTCATGTTCTGGCGCGCCTGATCCTGGCCAACAAAATCATCCAGCACAAGCGGGCGAATAGAGCGTTCTTCTTCGTCAGTGAGCTTTGGCTTGCCATCAATCATACGATCACTCATTTAGCCAACTCCTTCAAGCCAAGACGGATAAGCTCTTCAACAGAAGTCTCCTCTCCCGTTTCTTGAAACGCAGCTGCCACAGCCATACTCGCATCTGTTGGTTGATAGCCAAGATTTGTTAAAGCAGATACAGCATCAGCCGCTTTCGAAGTCCCACCTCCAGGCGCCACAATCTCAGCTGCTCCGCCAAGGGTCTTGCCATCAATAACCGCAGGCATCGGTACCTTGTCTTTTAATTCAGAAACAATCCGCATCGCAACTTTAGGCCCAACCCCAGGCGCACGAGAAACAATGGCTTTATCTTGTAAAGCAATAGCATTGGATAAATCTGTCGTTGTTAAAGTGCCTAATATAGCTAACGCTACTTTAGCCCCAACCCCTTGCACAGATTGTAACTTACGAAACCATTCCCGCTCAAAATCATTCGCAAAGCCAAAAAGCTTAATCTCAGTTTCTCTCACATGCGTTTCAATGGAAAGAACTGCAGCTTCACCGGCACCAGGCAAGGTTTGTAAAGTGCGACCGGAACAATGCACATCATAACAAACACCGTTCACGTCAATAAGAACCCAATCCTCACCAACTGAATCAATGATGCCTTTTAATTTACCAATCATACAAAGTCCCGCCTCGAAAACCTTTTAAGCTTAAGTCACTCTGACCAAACAAAAAAGAAGTCAGTCCATACAACCACCTGCATATCAATAACCAGCTGGAAAATAGAGAATCATAAATATTGTGATTAAAATAGAGAAATCTAGAGAGAGAATACAGTATTTCTTTTATATGGAGCTGATCTTCCAATGACAGTAAAGAAAAAGTCCCCTCACCTTAGCCTGCCTTTAAAGCCGACCGAAGACGATCTTGCCCTCGGTTATGAGCATGGCAAATCGCAATCGCCAACGCATCAGCCGCATCATCAGTTTCGGGTTTTGCTTTTGGAAGAAGATGGCGGAGCATGGCATGGATCTGATCTTTATCCGCATGACCAGAGCCCGTGACAGTCTTTTTCACCATATTTGGCGCATATTCAGCAACCGGGCACCCATGAAGAGCGGGCACAAGTAAAGCAATGCCCCGTGCTTGACCAAGTTTCAAAGTCGCAACAGCATCCTTATTTACAAACGTCTGCTCAACAGCAGCCTCTTGCGGCTCATGACACTCAATTACATCATGCAGCCCCTTATAAAGCGAAGCAAGGCGCTCCGCCAAACTCTCTTTAGCGTTTGATTTTAAAGTGCCACCAGTGACATAGGAAAGACGAACACCATCAAAATCAATGATGCCCCACCCCATAAAACGAAGACCTGGGTCAATGCCAATAATGCGCGTCATCTTATTCATTGAAACCTCTTTCAAGAGATTAAGAGCCTACAAATTAAAACAACGCGCTCTTTAAGTTTAAATTCTCTGAATTTGTTAATTCTAAAACCTATGTAAGGCAAAGAATATTACAAAGAAGCTAGCTTCAGCTCCCGAGTTTTTCCATCAAGCTGTCAGAGACTTCAAAATTGGCATAGATATTTTGCACATCATCCTGATCTTCAAGAGCCTCAAGCATCTTAAACATCTTCTCGCCCTTCTCATCATCAAGCTCAATATTGTTTTGAGGCTTCCAGATAAGTTTAGCTGATGATGGCTCGCCAAATTTTTCTTCCATGCTCTTGGCAACTTCATGCAAAGAATCATTATCTACATATAGCATATGAGTATCCTCATCGCTTTCAACTTCATTGGCACCAGCCTCTAAAGCCGCTTCAAACATGTCATCTTCGCTTGATACAGCAACCGGAAATTCAATAGCGCCAACATGGTCAAAACCAAAAGATACAGCACCTGTCTCACCAAGATTGCCACCACTTTTCGTGAAGATAGACCTGACTTCACCAGCAGTTCGATTACGATTGTCAGTTAAGGCTTCAACAATCACCCCAACGCCGCCAATACCAAAACCTTCATAACGAACTTCTTCATAGTTCTCGCCGCCAGCATCCAAAGATTTCTTAACAGCACGGTCAATATTGTCTTTAGGCATATTTTGCGCTTTAGCTGCTTGAATAGCTGTGCGCAATCGAGGGTTCATTTCCGGATCTGGTGTACCCATTTTAGCAGCAACCGTAATCTCTTTAGCTAGTTTTGAGAAAATTTTAGAGCGCTTCTTATCTTGAGCGCCTTTCCGGTGCATAATATTCTTAAATTTGGAATGGCCCGCCATGGCAACCTCGTAATGCAAAATAATAAGTTAAATTTAACAAGGCCTTTGCATAACAGGGAGTTTTTGTTTCTGACTAGAAAATGTGAAGCTGAGGAGCAGAACATAGCTAGAGCTATGTGAGCACCGGAAACAAACATTGACGACGTCAGAAGTAAAAAGAACCATTATGCAGAGGTCTTTGAACCTTAAGTTCCTGATCCCGCTTTATAAGCGAGCAATCAAACAAAATCTAGAGCGTTTCACCTAAAAAATTGAGCACCAATTGCAGGTTTATTACAAACATGTACTAGAGCGCGTTGCTTTTGTTTGAATTCACTAAACGCTTATTTTTCTCTCACGGGCTATTCTGCCGCTGAGGCGGCAGGCCCTCCGAGGGACGGTACTAGGCGCCGGGCTGCGCGAAGCGCTTCGCCATGTCCTGACGCCGAAGTGGCGTCACTCCTTCTTCATATGGATAATTAAGTGCTTCTGTTATTCTAGCGCGTATCGTATTTTTATGAATTCGTAAAAGCTATTTCTCAAACCTCATTCCGAAGAAGGGAGTGCTCTACTTCAGAGCAAGGACATGACGCCAGGGGCGTCCGGTGCTTAGCACCGCCCCTCGGAGGCTCACCGCTTCAGCGGTGAAATAGCCGTGAGAGAAAAAATAGTACGGATGCAAAGTGAGCATCTCCACAACACCCGCCAACCCTATTAATCTTTTGTTAACCCCAAAAGCGGCATCATTACAGCGTGATGTAAATGATTCTTCTCAAATTCTCATTTACTCCGCAAACTGATAATGGATAAGACTTGTTCTTCATATTGATTTTTTAAAAATTGAACATGAGAAGAGTTTCAATTGTAATAACTCAACAACGAAAAACAAAGCTTGGAAATATCAGGTACTGTTCTGCAATAGAACAGTGTCACAGCGCTAAAAGGAGCTTCATTCAAGCCCGAATGCAAAGCCGACCTTTTACATGTGATTAAAAACTGAAGCGTACCTGTCGTGTTTTTATAAAATGAATGACCCCAGAATTTTTCATTTTATATAATGACCTCTACTTAAGAACTGACCCAAAATAGCGGCTCGGATCGACTTAAAGGTCCTCCGAGCCGCAATTCTTGAGCCTTTGTTGCCAATCCAGTTTTTTCATCAATCTCTACACAAAACCCAGCCAACGTGGCATCGCCAAGTTTTGGAGTAAACCGGCCCTTTGGAACCCGCGTAACAAATCTCTCAATCGGCTCATCAGCTTCCATTCCAATCACACTATCATAACAACCACACATGCCAGCATCTGTCAGATAAGCTGTTCCGCCATTCAAAACCCGCCCATCAGATGTCGGCGCATGAGTATGCGTTCCAACAACCATAGAGGCCCTCCCATCAACAAAATGCCCCATAGCTTGTTTTTCAGAGGTTGCTTCAGCATGAAAATCGATTAAAATCGCGTCAACCATATCCCCAAGAGGAGACATTTCAATCTCTCGCTCAATCGCTGCAAATGGGCAGTCCATTTCCGGCATGAACACCCGGCCAACAGCATGAATAACCAAAACATCATGTCCCTTATGAGAGCGATAAATACTTGCTCCTCGCCCGGCAACACCAGCGGGAAAATTAATAGGACGAAGTAATTGCGGTTGCCGTTCAATAAAAACAAGAGCATCGCGTTGGTCCCAGATATGATCCCCGCCTGTAACCACATCAGCACCAGCATCAATGAGAGAATTCAAAATATCTTCAGTGATACCAAAACCACCAGCAGCATTATCTGCATTTACAATTACAAAATCGAGATCATAAGTCTCTCGCAATTGGGGTAGCTGTTCTACAACGGCCCGCCGTCCATCCCGGCCAACAACATCACCCAAAAATAAAACGCGCATAAAATACCTGCTAACTAAAGCGCCCCATAGCAATTTAAAATTTGCTAGAAAGAGCAAACTAAATTTCGTAAAAATAAAAATCCCAATCAATTCGAGTTGCCATTTCAGCAAACGGTTTGATTGGGAACAAATTTAAGACTGTTTTAAATACCTTACTTGGCGATCTTCAGTCCACATCTTGCAAAAACTAGGACTAATAAGCCCATCTAAATATTGATCATGAGGCTGTTTAGGAAGGTCATCAACGATTTGCGTCTCAAAGGCCAAACCAATGGTCAATAACTCTTTCCCAGAATATTTTTCTCCGGTATATTTTTCAATGGTCCGATCATAAAAACCACCCCCTTGACCAAGACGAACCCCCATTTGGTCCACCCCAACTAACGGCAGAAACATCACATCAGGGTTCAAAATACGAGCTGTTGAAAGGGGCTGCAAAGTACCAAGCGCTCCACTGATCAACAAATCACCAGGGCTCCATTGCCTAAATTGCAACGGTGCGTTCTTTTCAACCACTTCTGGCATACAAAGAAGAGCACCCTTCTCATGAAACTCTGTCATTAAAGGTCTGGGGTCTATTTCACTACCAATGGGAATATACCCAGCGATTACAGTATCAGTTAATTTCAAATGAGTAACGGAACCATCAAGCAAAGGCCGCGCCATATCAACTAACTTTAAAGCAGCACATTCTTCAGAAGCTTGATCATTTTGAAAGGCTTGTGAGCGTTTTCTATATAATTTTTGACGCAACTCTTTCTTCATATTCATTTTTAAACTCATCAGGTCTCAGGCTTAAACAAGGATGAACCAAGAAATGAAGCCCAAAGCAAGAAAAAATTCGTGAAAAGGAAAAAGTTAGGCTCTAAACTAAGAAAATTGTAAAAACAAGAATAGCTGAGCCACATATGCCGTCGGATATAGCAGTTCCCTGGATCCCTACATTGTAGGTGGGCGCCGATTAATTAAGGCCACGGCCAAAACCAGGGTCAGCTCCCTAGAGAAACTTATAGGCCCCGGAAAAACATCACCTAACGTACAAAGCAGCTCAACTGTTGATTTATCACATATGAAGTCCAATTGGAATGACAAGAACCAAACGTAATAATGATAACAAATATTCTTATCAGCTGAAAAACACGATCAATAACTCGCAATATTAAATTGAAGTAAAAACAATCAATTAAACAAAATCAAAAAATAGACTAACTATCTATTTCACCTAACTCTTTTAAGATAAGCGCCTCGATTTTATCCAATCTCTCTAAAAATAATTTCTGTTGACCTTCAAGTTCAGAAATACGAACCAAGGAAGCTTCAAGCTCCTTTTTAAGGTCATCACGTTCATGCGTGATTTTTTCTAATTCAACAGTCAATAAACTAATATCTGACTCAAGCTGGCCAATAGCCATACCTTCAGCGTCAGTCTCCAAAATACGAGTGGTGGGCGGATCAGACACGTCACGATCACTCATAAATTTCTCCCACTAAAAAAAATAAATGTGCAGTCCCGTGTAGATCGAAATTAATCATAAGGAACATAAAGTTATCTTAAATGATTTTAAAAAAACGCAACTTTGTAGCATGGTTCATATAAAAAAATAAGATCACCCTTAATTACACTCAAAAATTTAAACCAAAATTATAGCAAAAATAGGAATACTTGTCCGTACTATTATAATTTTTTCTTTGAATATCAACATATAACACTCAAAAGCCTTTTTACTGGCTTTTCCATGTTTAGCCAGCCTAATCAGAAGAGCTAGTAAATAAAGTTTAACCATCTGTGCCAAAAAAAATTGAACCCAATAAACAAAATAATGAAGCAATAATAAAAAAGACAATTGCATTCAGAGCCAAGTTGGGCGAAAACACCCCCAGAACTAAAGTTCATGAATATGAAATATGGAGAAATTGAGTTCGTCAGCACTTTACCTCTTGATAATACGGTAAAATGACTGTGTCTCTCAACGCGACGAAATGAACTATTGGCATATCGTCGCGAAAAGGGCACATAGACAACCAGTTGAATAAGAACGGGCACATCACAACAAGTCAATCATCTATATTAGTCCGAGTAATATGGAATTGAAGCCCTAAAAAAGAAAATTTAGGAGAGGACTATGGCACTTAAGGTTGCAATTAATGGATTTGGACGTATCGGCAGAAACGTCTTGCGCGCAGCCGCTGAAGCCAACAGACAAGACATCGAGTTTGTTGCAATTAATGACCTAACCCCAATTGAAACAACAGCACACCTACTGCGCTATGACAGTGTTCACGGTCGTTATCCAGGTGAAGTAACTATTACTGGCGATACAATTGACATTGGTCAGGGCCCAATTAAAGTTCTAGCAGAACGTGATCCAGCTAAACTGCCTTGGGGCGAACTTGGCATTGATGTTGTAATGGAATGTACTGGTATCTTCAGTGCAAAAGAAAAAGCCATCACTCACATAACAGACGCTGGTGCTAAAAAAGTGCTTGTCTCAGCTCCATCAGCTGGTGCTGACATCACAGTTGTTTATGGTGTAAACCATGACCAGATTACAGCTGATCATCAGGTTGTCTCAAACGCGTCATGTACAACAAACTGCTTGGCTCCAATGGCTAAAGTTCTAAATGAACTTTGTGGCATTGAGACAGGCTTCATGACCACGATCCACGCCTACACAGCTGATCAGCGCATTCACGATCTACCTCATAGTGATATGTACCGCGCAAGAGCAGCAGCATTATCAATGATCCCAACATCAACTGGTGCAGCTAAAGCGGTTGGACTTGTTCTACCCGAACTAAACGGCAAATTGGATGGTGTCGCAGTTCGCGTACCAACTCCAAACGTTTCTATGGTGGATTTGAAATTCTTACCTGGCCGCGAAACATCTGTTGAAGAAATTAATGCAGCAGTAACAAAAGCCGCTGAAAATGAGTTAAAAGGCGTGATTAATATCGTCACTGAGCCACTTGTCTCAATCGATTTTAACCACAACCCAGCATCATCTTCATTTGATGTCACTCAAACAAAATTAATTGATGGCAAATTAGCACGCGTTATGTCGTGGTACGATAATGAATGGGGCTTCTCTAACCGCATGTTAGATACAGTCGCAACAATGGGTAAATTCGTCTAAACCTGTTGCACATCAACAAATTTAAGCTTAAAGCCTCTTATAGTTTTCCTATAAGGGGCTTTTTGTTATTGCTGTACCGGAAACAAAATATACACTAAAGAAAACAACCAGCCTTCCTACATGAAGAAAGAGCATTGCCCTTTTCGGGCAATGGGACATGGCGAAGCACTTCGCGAAGCCCGGCGCACAAGATCAGCCCGAACAGAGCGCAGCGAGTACGGATAAGCTGATCGCAAAAAAATGCCGCCCCTCGGAGGCCCAAGCGCCATTAGCGCTTGGAATAGCCGTGAGAGAAATAAGCGGATGCTAGTGGGCATCTGAAGCGCAGAAAAGAGATATAACACTATGAACACAACCAATGAAACTGAGCTAGAGCTCGCTCCCCCACCTCAGATCTACCTAATCATGGATCTCTCTTTAACCGAGACACCACTGGAAGACATCAAAACAATTGCTAGAGAAATAAACACGCCTGAATTCACGCCCCTTTCCTCTCTTTTAATCAAGCCAAACGATCCAAAGTCATTATGCTCAAAAGAACTTGTAAAAGACATTCAAGCCGAAAACATCGCCGTCTTGATAGAAGACAACGTCCCTCTTGCCAAATCTTTAAACGCAGACGGCATCCACTTAAGTGATGATGACGAGGACATTTTCAAAGCAGCAATAGAGACGTTAAGCGAAGACGTCATCATTGGTATAAAAGCAAAACAATCTCGCCACAAAGCTATGATATTTGCTGAAGAAGGATGTTCTTACGTAGCTATTGATCTCTTTGACCAAGAAACACAGACAAGAGAGTTAGAAGAATTTGAACGTCCACCAGAAATTAATTGGTGGGTCTCACTCTTTAGCACCCCCTGTGTCGCATGGGATATCTCATCAACAGAACAAGCGATTGAAGCCACCAAACAAGGGGCAGATTTTCTTGGGTTAGCTCCTGAATTTTGGCAACAAGGAGAAAACAGTGCGAAAATTATTGATGAATGCGTAAAAACAACATCAGCAATTGAGCGTTATTTACCTGCTCTTTAATTTTGCAAAATTGATATAATTCTCAAAACTTTAGATTGATTACCCAATTAGGTGAAACATGCACAAACAACAACCTGAACCAGAAAAAGACGAAGGTCTGAACTTAACTAAAACACTCTGTTTTGTTCTAAGTTTATCAGCTCTTTTCACAGTCGTTTTACTGAACGTGCCAATCTTAAAGTCAAATGCAATAGCCGCTAAAAATTCAAACGCAGCTTCCAAACTTACTCTTGGCGAACAAGCCTATGATGCCTTTGAAGAGGGAAAATACATCACGGCCTTAAAACTTGCAGAAAAAGCCGCTGAAAAAGGTGAAGCAAACGCCTACACTCTATTGGGCCGCATATATGCCGGAGGCTTAGGTGTAGCTAAAAGTTCTAAAACAGCCGCCAAATGGTACGAGCTTGGAGCAAAAAAAGACGAAGTCCACTCTCTCGTTGCTCTAGGAAAACAATTTGCAATTGGTGATGGCGTCAAAAAGAACAAACTAAAAGCCGCAAATTATTTTGAAAGAGCTGCAAAAAAGGGTGAAGCCCAGGCTCAATATAACCTTGCCCTCATTTACGCTAAAGGTGATGGACGCAAACAAGATGTTTTCGCAGCAGCCGAATGGTTAAAAAAAGCGGCCGTTAATGAGCTAGTCGTTGCTCAATATGACCTCGGAACCCTTTATTCAATTGGGCGCGGTGTAAAAAAAGATCCACTAAAAGCAGCTCAATGGACAGGAAAAGCTGCCAAACAAGGCCATACTGCCGCTGAATTAGAATATGCCATCATGTTATTTAAAGGACGCGGTGTGAAAAAAGATCAAAAGCAAGCGTTCCAATATTTCAAGTCAAGCGCCAGTAAAGGGAACCCAGTTGCACAAAACAGGTTAGCACGCCTTTATGCATATGGCGTCGCAACAGAGCCAAACCCCGTACAAGCTGCCAAATGGCATATGATTGCAAGGAATGCAGGCATAGCAGACATGAAAATGGATTTGTTCATAGCCAAATTACCAAAAGACATGAAAGCCAAAGCCCAGGCAGAGCTGGATGCCATGCAAGGCACCAACGGACTATATTAATCTGTCTGATCTCAACAAAAATGCAGACACCGGCTGATATAAGCTGATTTTCGTGAATTTCATTAAGATTGAATGAGCTTTCTTAAACAGAGAGCCATCACACAGCTTGACGCCTCTTATCTTTGCCCTTAAGCAAGGTGTCTAAATTGATTTCAAATGCTATAAATTGCCAATGCGCCGCTGTTCATAGGGGTAAACATCTGTCTTACCCTTCAGAAAAGAGCTTCAGGCAGCAGAAGTTGAATTAAAAACAGTCATTCAAGTAAAAACAAAAAAGATCACCAGATCAATCTTAGTGAACAGCGCACGCATCCTAAGAAAATACAATTAAGGGAAACAAACAGATGAAAATCAATGGCAATGAAATTCGCCCCGGAAATGTCGTACAACATAAAGGCGGTCTATGGGTTGCAGTGAAAACACAAGCTGTTAAACCCGGCAAAGGCGGCGCATTCAATCAGGTTGAATTGAAAAACCTCATTGAGGGAACAAAATTAAACGAACGCTTTCGTGCTTCCGAGACCGTTGAAAGAGTACGTCTAGAGCAAGATGATTTTCAATTTCTCTATGCAGAAGGTGACATGATGGTTTTCATGAACATTGAAAACTACGAACAAATCGAGCTGGAAAAAGACTTTATCGGCGAACGCGCCGTATTTTTACAAGACGGCATGAAAGTTGTTCTTGAAAGCTATGAAGGCAAGCAAATCGGTGTCTCATTACCAGATCAGGTGACATTAGAAGTCACTGAAACAGAACCGGTTGTCAAAGGACAAACAGCAGCCAAATCAAACAAACCATCAATCTTAGAAAATGGCTTGCGGATCATGGTGCCACCTTTCATCGCAGTTGGTGAAAAAATCGTCGTTGATACAAATGAACTCATTTACCTTCGCCGTGCCGAACAATAAAATAATAATCAGACAAAAAACATCTCCGTCGCTATTACTGGCGGAAGTCTACCATTAGCTCAATAAAGCTAGAGCGTCTCACCCAAAAAGGTAACTTATTTTGGGAAAGATGAGGCCCTCTAAAAGAATAATAATCAAAGGAATATCATCGTGCCAGCTTCCGCATTAATGAACGTCATGGTCGGCGCCGCCCGCAAAGCAAGTCGTCGCCTCATTCGCGATTTCAATGAGGTCGAACAACTACAAGTCTCAGTGAAAGGTCCTTCTGACTTTGTATCTCAAGCTGATTTAGCTTGCGAACAAACCTTACACGAAGAACTATCAAAAGCGCGGCAAGGCTATAGCTTCTTAATGGAAGAACAAGGCCTTGTTGAAGGGCCAGATAAAACGCACCGCTGGATTATTGACCCTCTTGATGGCACAACGAATTTTCTTCACGGCATTCCACTATTTGCAATCTCCATCGCCCTAGAACGGGACGGTGAAATTGTAGCAGGCTTAGTTTATAACCCGGTTATGGATGAATATTTCACCGCAGAAAAAGGCAAAGGCGCCTTTTTAAATGATCGCCGCATTCGCATCGCCGGCCGCAAACAACTAGACAACAGCGTTGTCGTCACCGGCATCCCACACAGAGGAAAATCAGGTCACGTTCAATTCTTAAAAGAAGAACAAGCCGTTATGAAGGAAGTCGCTGGCGTGAGACGCACCGGCTCAGCCGCCCTTGATTTAGCCTGGGTCGCAGCTGGTCGCTTTGATGCTTACTGGGAACGCGGTATCCAAGCCTGGGATATGGCAGCAGGTGTCATTTTGGTGCGAGAAGCAGGTGGTTTTGTTACCGATTTGGATTGTGATACCAAAATGCTGGACAAAGGTCATGTTCTTGCCGCAAATTTACCCCTCCATAAAGCCATGTTAAAAGTTCTGAAGTCCACAGATTAAGCAAAAACAAAAATCGAAGCTTAACCAAAACAATCAAAAACATATCAGTTGTATACATTAAAAAGGTACATGCACTGGTTAAACGAATAATTTGATTCTATAGTGTTTTGCGGTAATGTGGACGTTGATTGATCAGACAGGGAGCATGCAACACCTATAAAAGTGGGTGCGCGTGTAAAAGTGAGTGGCAAAAGTAATGGTTACGGTATCCAAGCCTGGTGTTTACCTATGGCGCATGATTGTTTTTCTCACTTTAATTGGATTTCTGTCCGCAATCCTTTATAGCCAGATAAAAACGGCATTCATGTCTAATCCAGCCTTGAATGGCATGATTTTAGCTGTGCTTTTCATTGGTACACTTTATTCTTTTGGCCAAATTTTAAGACTTTATCCAGAAATCAGGTGGATTAATAATTTCCGCTTTGCTGATCCTGGCAACACTAAAGGCGCCAAAGCCCCGGTTATGCTAACCAGCATGGCGAACATGTTTCGAAATCAATCTGGCCCCTTCACACTTTCAACAAATGTGACTGGCGCTATTTTGGATTCAGTTGGCTCACGCCTTGACGAAGCAAGAGACACCTCACGCTATCTAGTCGGTCTGCTAATTTTCCTAGGACTTTTAGGTACCTTTTGGGGCCTCCTTGGCACCATCCAATCAGTTGGTGCAACCATCAGCTCACTGGACACATCTGGCTCCGGCGGCGTAGCCGTTTTTGAAGCATTAAAACAAGGACTACAAGCTCCGCTACAAGGCATGGGCACAGCCTTTTCATCCTCACTCTTCGGTCTAGCAGGCTCACTAATTCTTGGTTTTCTAGATCTACAATCAGGGCAGTCCCAAAATCGCTTTTACCATGAAACCGAAGAATGGCTAGCTAGCATGACGACCGTTGAGACTGAAAACGGCAAAGGGGCAAGTGACAAAGTTGCAAACAACACCGAGCTTGCTCATATGTTAACAGCTGTTGCTGAGCGGCTAGATCGAAGCACTGGTGGCATGGTCAGTCAAAATGGTATCAACGTGGCCGATAGCCTCGAGCAACTCATTAGTCAAATGAGAGCTGAACAAAAGATCGTGCGGCAATGGATGGATGAACAAGCCAACCAAAATGCTGAAATGCGCCACTTAATGGCTGAGATACTCAAAAACAGAGGACGTTAAGATGGCCTTTGGGCGCGCCCGCCGGCGTTATAGAGATGATGGGTCTTATTGGCCAGGCTTTGTTGACGCAATGGCCACATTGTTGCTCGTCATGACATTTCTCTTGTCTGTGCTCTCAGTTGCGCAATATTTTGTAACACAAGAAGCAACTGGCAAAGATAACGCCATCCAAACCTTAAACCGCCAAATCCTTGAATTAACCAATCTGCTCTCTCTTGAGAAAAATGATAAGAAAGATTTAGAAAGCAATCTTGCCCTTCTAAAAGCCACTCTTGCCGACAGCCAGGAAAAAAGTAACAAACTCGAAGCCCTTATAGGCCTTGGTGATAGCAAAGACCGAAATGCAAAGTTGCAAATTGATGAACTCAATAAGCGCCTGAAAGGTGAAAAAGAGCTCTCAAAAGAAGCAACCACCCAAGTTGCCCTTTTAAACCAACAATTAGCGGCTCTTCGCCGTCAGATCGCAGCGTTAAATGAAGCTCTTGAAGCCTCAGAAGTCAAAGACAAAGAACAAAAAGAACAATTGAAAGATTTAGGCGCACGGCTCAATGTAGCACTCGCCAAACGCGTACAAGAACTCAGCCAATATAGATCAGACTTTTTCGGACGCTTGCGCAAACTCTTAGGCAATCGTCCCGGCATCCGCGTTGTTGGAGACCGCTTCGTATTTCAATCTGAAGTTTTATTCACCTCTGGCTCAGATGAATTAAACCCAGCCGGTCAAATTGAAATGAGCAAGCTCGCCTCAGCGGTTAATGAAATTCGCCAAAAGATCCCAGGGAACATCAAATGGGTCCTACGGATTGATGGTCACACAGATCGCCAACCTATTAACACACCGCGTTTCCCTTCAAACTGGGAACTCTCATCATCACGTGCAACATCTGTGGTGCGCTTCCTGATCAATGAAGGCGTTCCAGCCAATCGTCTGGTCGCCGCTGGGTTTGGTGAAAACCACCCACTAGACACATCAAACTCTCCAGAAGCCTTCGCAAAAAACCGCCGCATCGAATTAAAGCTAACAGAGAAATAGCAAGAGCGTTCCGCTTTTAGGTTCAAAAAACTACCCTCTATACTAAGAAGACTTCAAGCCTCAGGACATGGCAGCGATAGCTGCCCGGGGCAGCCCCGTCCCTCGGAGACTCAGAGCTTCAGCTCATGAAATAGCCGTGAGAAGCAAGGAGAGTGAGAAAATAAACCCTAATCAGCTTCCATCACGCTGCAATTGCGTCCGAGCAAGCTCAGCATAAATCCCGCCTTTAGAAAGAAGCTCATCATGAGTTCCCTCCTCAACAAACCGCCCCTGATCAAAAACCAAAATACGATCTGCAGTGACAACCGTTGAAAGACGATGCGCAATAATCAAGCTCGTACGCCCCTTTAAAACTTCTTCCAAAGCTTGCTGTACTTTTTCTTCACTGCCGGCATCAAGCGCACTAGTTGCTTCATCAAGCAATAAAATCGGCGCTTGGCGCAAAATTGCCCGTGCTAACGCAATGCGTTGCCTTTGACCACCAGAAAGCCCCTGACCGCCTTCACCAATCTTAGTTTCATACCCTTCAGCAAAGCCTTCTATAAATTCATGTGCCTGCGCCGCTTTCGCCGCCTTAATAACCTTCTCATGCAGAACACTATCAGTCATTTCCCTCGAAACACCCGAGCGAGCAAAAGCAATATTTTCAAAAATCGAAGCATCAAAAAGACTGGCTTCTTGCGGAACAAGTGCAAAACAATCACGTAGGTCATGCAAGTCCAGCTCATTTATTGGCACACCATCTACACGAATGGAGCCATTCGTCGGATCATAAAACCGCAATAACAATTGAAAAATTGTGCTCTTACCAGCACCAGACGCACCAACAATAGCAATCCGCTCTCCAGCGTTTATTGAGAGATCAACACCAGATAATACAGGTTCATCATTCCGCACCGGATAAGAAAAGCCAACATCATCAAAATCAATTTTGCCCTTAACCGGCCCGTCAAATTTCTTCAATTTAGCAGACGTTTTTAATTCACTGCTATGATTCAAAAACTCAGACAAACGCTCAGCTGCACCAGCCGCTTGGGCAAGCTCACCCCAAACTTCTGTAAGCGCTCCCAACGATCCACCAGCAAAAACAGCATAAAGCATAAACTGAACAAGCGTGCCTCCACTCATATCACCAGAGATCACATCATGAGCGCCATACCACAAAATCAAAACGATGCTGACCATCACAAGAAAAATCGCAATCGCTGTTAGAGAAGCGCGTGCTTTCGTTCTCACCATTGCCTTAAGAACAGTAAGCTCATTAGTTTGCGTAAAGCGGTTTGTCACAACTTCTTCGGCATTAAAAGCTTGCACTGTGCGAATATTAGAGAGCATCTCAGCTCCGAACTTATTCAGCTCAGCCATAGTGTCTTGTGCGGTATTTGAAAGACGGCGCACCACCCGCCCATAAAACATCAACGGCAAAACAATAATCGGAATGGCCAAAATCACCATGACCGACAATTGAGCACTGGTGATAACCATCATCACCAATCCACCAATAAGAACAACACCATTACGCAAAGCTTGGCTAACACCAGCACGGATAGCTGAATTTATGAGTGTCGTATCCGCAGCCAGTCTAGACATCAGTTCACCAGAGTGGTTAGCATCAAAAAACTGCGCACTAAACCCAACCAATTTCTTAAACACATCAGCTTTAAGATCAGCCACCAAGCGCTCACCCAGCCAATAAACACAATAGAACCGAAGCGCAGACCCAACGGCTAATAGAGCAACAATGAAAATGAGAAGCTGAAAATAAGCATCAATGCCCGCACCATCTGTTGTGGCAATGCCATGATCAATAACCAACCGAGAGGCAAAGGGAAGAGCCAAGGTTGCAAGCGATGCAACAAGCAAAGCAAAAACCGTTAATCCAAGCATGAAAGGATAACGCTTCAAATAGGGAAGCAAATGACCAAGCGGATGAACCGCCTTAAAAGAACGTTTCTTGGTTTGGCTTTCAGTTAACTCAATGGGGGCAACAGTCATCTAAATAATCTTAACTTCTTCTATAGATTTAAAATAACGGACATATTCACATTAATGATTATATCCATACAAGTCTATCTATAGACCTCAAGTTAAAACTCAAGATAGAGATTAATCAGTGAATGATTAGTAGCTTATATGTGAAATTCTAGCGAAAGAAAACGAAAAGATTAAGCTTCAATCATTATAGAAGCAACCGCAGAGTAAACAGCGGTCCAGGCATGACGCACTTCATCAGTAAAGGCCGAACCCAAACCTTCTTCAAGTGTCCATACTAGGGCATCAGCAACCGGAACATAATGGTCCTCCACAACCCCATAACCTTTGTGCTTACGGCCCATATCCTCTAAAATAGGAATAAGCTTATCAGGATAATCGAGTGTATTAACCAAGACTTTAAGCGCGCCCATCAACTTTTTCTTTTGATCCGTTAAATCATCCGAAAAGAGAGAACGAATTTCTGGTGCTGCGTCAAATAATCGCTGATAAAACAGATCTGCTGCAACATCAGAAATTTCTTCGACACGGGCAAAACTACTTTTAACCAATTGCTTTTGATCCTCAGAAACCCCAAACAGCTCCTTACCAGAATTTGAAGAGCTAAAATCAGTCGGTGCTTCATGAGCAGATAATTCAGGAAGAGCAGCAGGATCATCATAAACTTCAGCAACTGAAGCTCCACTATTCGCTTCTTCTATAATCTTAGAAATATTGCCTTCTAAATTACCAGCATGAAGATTAAGTGTTTTTAAAATCTCACCAATTTCTTCTGTGGCTTCTTTCGTCTGTTCTGCTAAGATTTTAACTTCACCCGCAACAACAGCAAAGCCTTTTCCACTTTCCCCAGCCCGTGCAGCTTCAATCGTCGCATTGAGAGCCAATAGGTTAGTTTGTCTGGTAACAGCGTTAATTTGAGCTGCCACTCCAGAAACCCGATCAATCTGCTCTTTAAGGCTAACAACTTCTTTTTCGCTATTTTCAATATTTTTTTTAAGAGCAGCAGAATAGGTCATGGCATATCCATTATTAATGTATCTAAAGTCTAAAACTCAAAAGTTTAAGACTAGCAAATCAGTTAGATAAATTTCATTTATTAAGATATGCGCAATGCAAGTAAATAAAAGCTTAATTTTTATCACAACCCCTCGTTCTTTTTGCTTCTTTACAATCTTTTCAAAACCTCCTCGCGAAGCAAAGGCAAATACTCATCCTCAAACCACAAATTTTTTTTCAACCAATGATTGTTTCGCCATGAAGGGTGCGGCAAAGGAAGATATAAGGGCGAAGATTTTGATGTAAAAAAGGATTTATAGTTTTTGACAACTTCATACAAAGGCTGTTTGGCAAATTCAGACAAGCTTTCATGGCTTTTCAAATGATAAGCGATGGCATATTTTCCAACCAAAAGGACTAAATCAAGTTGTTTTAAAAGCGGAAACAAACGGGCATGCCAGTGGGCAGCACATTCTCGTCTTGGCGGCAAATCAGCTCCCTTAGCCGTCTGGCCAGGAAAGCAAAACCCCATCGGAACAATCGCTAATTTTTCATCATTATAAAAAGTCGTATTATCAACCCCGAGCCATTCACGCAATCGGTCACCTGAAGCATCAGTAAAAGGCCTCCCCGAGAGATGAACTTTCGTCCCCGGAGCCTGCCCACAAATCGCAATTTTAACAGTTTCTGAAACTTGTAAAACCGGTCGAGGTTCATGAGGAAGAGGCATTTTTACAGGACGTTCAACACAAATCCGGCACGCCCTAATATCACAGACATATTTTTCTAATTTTATAGAAATAAGCTAACCTCACAAATTCGAAGAAAAAGATCACATAAATCTGAATTGGCAGATTTGTGATCTTACTCCATTATAGTCAAAATCGCATTATCTGATATTTCAGGATTGCTCTGTGATAAATCACACAGAATGATTGCAAAAATTTTCTTATTGTATATGTGAAAGTGCAATCCTGATAAACAAGGAGACAAAATCATGTCACCCCTCTTAAAAACACAAAGCTTATCTACTCAATCTAGAACAATGATTTTACTAAGTTTAATCATTTTTGCGTCATCGCTATTCCTACTAACTAAAGACGCATCAGCTGGACGATATAAATTAACCTGCAAAGGACCATATCAATTGGTACAGGGTAATTTAATCGCAACTCCTCCATGTGAAAATGCCTACATTGCAAAAGTTGCTCAATCCTATGGATATAAAGTTTCAGTGAAACAGGTCAGAAACAATGTCCATAAAAAGATAGAAATCTGTCAGCATATTGGGCATGATTCACGCATCAGTGAATATTGTGACGAATACAACAATATTGGTGGAAGGGGCGTTGGCAGGTAAAAAGGTGGCAATTCTGTATTGCCAACACATTTTACATGTCCGTCATCCTATAATCACAATTTTTAAAGCATTATCCCTTGCGTCTTCACAGATTTACGGGATAATGCTTCATGATGATGAGAGAAAATGAAACAGCAAGGCCTCTAGCCGACTTAAAACTGCAAGCAAAAAGCGTGTTTTTATGTTTAGCTTTAATCTGTTCAAGTTTCATTGCTGGTTGTGGTGGTCTTGGATATACACCGCCCCCTGGTGCAAAATTAGGTGATGCTTTTCTCAGCTTAAAAATCTCGACTGATAATAGAGGACGCATGCCTCAAGGCGCAGATATCGTCATCAGTATAGAAAACGCTTCCGCTGCCAATCCTAAAGATCAAGTTATCATTGGCGATGTCGTCAAACTTTCCCAAGGGGACACAGGTGTCAAAGTCAATTTTCCCATCGATCAAAATCGCCTGGAAGACTGTGGCAAAACCAAAAGCTGCTATATTTATGTAAAGATCGTAAAAGACGGTACAACATATTATAACACCACAACTCCAGCCTCCTATAAAGCTGGTCAAATCAAAGCAGAAATCACCATCTCAAAAGCCAGCTAGAGCGGTCCCCCTTAAAGTTCATACCGGTTTTAGGAATAGCGTGGTTGCTCGTGAACATCTCATAGCGCCACAATAAAAGGAACGCTAAAACAATGTCCTAGAGTACAATCCGACCGAAGTATATCGAGGATCGGAAAAATTGTGCACCGAAACCAAGACCAGGCACTATTAACGAAGCAATGATTTTGGCAAAGTTCCCCGTTTTAACATCCGTTTTCTCAATGACAACCACCTCTTACAAGAAGGACGCTTCAAATTGCACTTAACACGTATCTGAGATCCTTTTTGAACAACATCCCGGCGCGACTTTTTTAATAACGCCTTATACCTCTCTTTAAGCTTCCCCACCCAAGATAGACTTGCTAAATCCGGTACAACCTCACTACCAAGAGGCAGAGGTTGTAAACATCCCTGTTTTACATAGTTGGGATCATCGACAAATGCTTCCGATGCATAAACCTGATACCCAGATTGACAAACCATAATAGAGGGAAGAGTTCGGTTTTCGTTGAACCCATTATAGACCGGCTGCATAACTTGCCAAAATCTCTTAAATTTATGGTCTTTATGTCGCTGCCAATTTTGCTTGGTAAATCGAAACGGAAAAATATGTATGGGTATGAGCTTTTGTCCCTTACGAAGTGCAATAGATACCAAGTCATAAAGAACTGACATAGGGCCGTTTTTCAAAGCATAGCACCCAACTGAAGAACACCCCCCATGAATGAGCAAAAAAGAACCCGTCCGCTTCGCAACGCCATCAAAAATATTTGGAAACGCTAAATTGAGAGCCCGCGGCCATTTTCTTGAATTCCAGAGCACATCTTCAGCTGGCACATGATAAAATCCTTCGGGCGCCTGCTTATCGCCTTCAGCTATTTTAGGACCCAATTTTCCAGAAAATTTGCAAATATCAAAACTCTTATAAAGCTTATAAGTCGGCCCAGATTTCAACCAAACCTCAAGAATTTTTTCTTGCTTAAATAAACGCAGATACAACCGAGTTGCGCCTTCAAAGCCAACCGCCTCTAATCTTTCTTGTTCTCTCATTTCACTTGCTCGTGGCAATTCTTCAGCGTGGGCTCCAAATGAAATAATAAAGGCAATGAATAAGCTAAAAAGAACCGTGACTTTTAAAGACCATATAACCAAAAGAACCTCTTCACAAAGCTGTTATCAATTATCAGATAAAATGAGATGACAAACCAATTTTAGACGCACACACTAATCACAGATAAAATAATTAAGATGATTAAATCTAAATAAAGACATTCTAGATCATGATCACCTTATATGAATTAAGTTCATAAACTATGGGTTTAGCCCCTAACAGTCCTTGCAACAGTTTAAACAAGAGTAAAACCTATGAAAACCATCATCGCAATAATAAGTTCGGCTTTTATACTTATCAATTTAACCCTACCAGCACATGCCGGAAACAGATATTACCCCAATGAATCTGGCTTTTTTCTATTTGATTTATTCGCCCAGGCTCCTGACAGCAAATATAGAAAAGGTCGCCCCAAAGTACGCGGATTTAGAAAAAAAGTAGGCGGTTATTCATATAAATATTCAGATACTTTAAACGGTTATGGAAATCGCCCAGAAGATTTCAATCCAATTTTTGATGGCCGTGGGCTTTTCAGTGAACGCCTTGGTACAGACGGTCCTTACATCGGTAACTAATAAAACTATAGGTTGTTAAGATAAAAACCATACAAAAGAACAATAAATTCCGGCTGAAAATCATTCAGCCGGTTTAATTTCTCCCAAAAGGGTTACTAGCAATAATTACTTAGATAACTAGTACCTAATAAGACGTATCACAACACGGTTTGATTGCAGTTTAATCCATCACAATTGAGCAAAATTCATTGTGCTGATGTGAACCATCTTGATATGACATTTCCACATAATCGGCTCAAAGTTAGTCCATTCACAGATTGGGATTAATTAAAGTGATCATGTGAAAAACGATCAAATCAAACAACTCATCTCAATCATAAATTCTGAAAAGCTGAAACTTCAGCACCATGAGGACTATTATGATAAAATCAACAATCGCACTACTAACAACTCTATTTACACTTTTCGTCTTTCTCTCCCCAGCGACAGCCGATACTGAATTTCCTGAAGAAAAAGCAGCTGAGACTTACTCTGCTCTAATCGTTCCTGTGAACGAAACAAAAGCTAAAAAGTCAAAAAAACAAAACCAACATACAAATTCAGCTCAAAGAATAAGAGATGAAAAATATTTAGATTTAAGATGTGAAGATGAAGAAGTGAACTGTCAGCATCCTTATAAAAACGGAACATTCAATCCGGATTATAATACATCTAATAAATGATGGAGCCCCGTCGACCTCAACCCATAATATAAAAACTGAGGCATAGACGTTACAGCATAAAATCAAACCGTTCATAAGTGGCGCAGAGCCTCATCTCTGTGCCACTTTTTATTTGACTCAAACCCACCCTCACATGAACATATAAAACAGAATTTAACATAGTTAATAGAGGTAAAATTATGGGTCTTTATAGTATGGGTATTTATAGAAAGTTTTTTATCGCAGTGACGATGCTACTAGCTGTCTCCGCAACTCTCACCATTAACCCAGGCAACGCTGAAGCAAGATGTAAAAAATTTGGTTTCACAGTCAATGATTATGGCAAAAAAGGCCCAACCGAAGATGCCAAACGCTTACTTGATAAGCACATTGCCGAATGGATGGCAAAAAACAATATTAAAAATTATCGCACAAAACCCAAAACAGTTTCATGCAAACTCTTCATAGATGTCATTCTTTTCGATGAATACACATGTAGAGCAGACACGCTAGCGTGTTGGTAGGCGAAATTTTAAATTAATATAAAGTTCAAACGGACATACTTAATAAAGCCAGTCTTGGTGGTTAGATAAACCCACTCAAATAGACTGGCTTTTTTGCAAAAAATTATTCTTCGACTGCTACAATAGACGGCCTAATAAACGTCCCCTCAATCCACCACTTCGGATACCTCATCTTTAAATACTTCCCTGCTCTCCTAGCCTCATCTTCGGTTTCAAATAAACCAAAACAAGTGGCACCAGACCCTGAGAGCCGAGAAATCAAACACCGATCTAGCAAACTGATCTCAGCCAGGACATCACTAATTTTTGGCGCTATTTTCAAAGCCGGCTTGAGCAGATCATTCGGTGCAGTTTGCATATAATCAATAACTTCACCTATGGAATGAAAATCAAAATTATGGCGATTATGTAGAATATTTTGGGAAGTTGTTTTTTCTTTGTATTCTTTTGCATTTAAAGCTTCAAATACCAAACCGGTTGGCACAGAAATCCGCGGATTGACTAACAAAAGACCAATAGAAGGAAATGCACCAATTGGTTCCACAAGCTCACCAACACCATGCATAAGCGCAGGTTCAGAATTCACACATACCGGAATATCCGCACCAAACCGCGAGGCAAACGTCAAAGAATTAAACTTGGAAACATCAACATCTTGCTCAATCATAAGGCGACAAAAAAGCCGTATCAAAGCAGCCGCATCAGCGGAGCCCCCCCCAATGCCAGCAGCAACAGGCAACAGTTTATCTAAATTGACAGAACCAATCGAAACAGTGTGATTACTGATTGAGGAAAATTCATCGATCAATTTTAGACCAACAGTCTCAACCAGATTTGCACCTTCAATATTTTGAGCCTCAGGCCCAGTAACTTTCAACTGGAAAGGGAGTTCTTTCGAAGGTCCAATCTCTAAAGGCTTCATCCCTAAAGGAAAAGTCTCTGAAGGAATAGTCCCTAATGGCGACCCACCACCCAAAAGTGTCAGTCCATCACCAAGGCCAGCAAAAACAACCAAGCTCTCAAGTTGGTGGTAACCATCATCCCGTTTCCCTAAGATGGAAAGAGAAAGATTAACCTTCGCCCAAGCAGTTTCTTGCAAACAGGCTCCATTAAAATTACTCATAAATCTTGCAGTGCTAAAAATTGTGAGAAGTCAGCCTTTAATAACCAACATCAGCTTAAAACCCTAGAATGAAGTCCTAACTATATTGCTAGGTTTTATAGCGTCTTATTTTTCTTTAAGAGACGCTTTAGCTTGACGCTTTACAGGAAGTCCTTCAATCATTTTCTTATTGATCTGTTTAATTAGCTCATCAGTTGGCTCTAAACTAAGCACTTGTTTCCATTGAAAACGCGCTTCATTTTTCCGCCCAACCCGCCAATAAACATCACCCAAATGATCATTAATCACCGGATCATCAGGGCGAAGCATGACAGCTTTTTCCAAAATAGTAACTGCTTGTTTATATTGGCCAAGTCGGTAATGAGCCCAACCTAAGCTATCAACATAATACCCGCTATTCGGCTTTAATTTCACAGCTTTTCGAATAAGCTTCATTGCGTTTGATAAATTAAGGTTTTGATCCACCCAACTATAACCAAGGTAGTTCAAAACATCAGGACGGTTCGGACTAAGTTTCAAAGCTGACTTAAAATCTTTCTCAGCTTTTGGCCATTCTTTTGAACGCTCATAACTAATCCCACGGCCATAATAATAGAACCAATCACTTGGGCGAGGTTTTTCTAAAAGAGAAATCGCCTTACTATAGTTTACAGCAGCCTCAGAATACTTCTTTTCATCTAAATAAAGTTTGCCCAGCGCATTAAACAAATCAATATCGGTCGAGTATTTTTCACGCAACTCTTCAAGCACTTGTATAGCCGTACCAGTTTTTTCTTTAGAGCTAAGAGATTGAGCCTTCAAAATTTGCGCATCAAGCCAAATAGGCTCTTCTTGCCCAATACCGCTAAGATAAACGATTGAGCGATCATATTTCTTCACCCGGTAAAGCAAACTCGCTAAAGAATAATCTGCCGCTGCAAATTCAGGACGCAATAACCGCGCCATCTGCAAGAAAATAAGCCCATCATCAACGCCACCATTCTCTGCACGGCGATCTCCAAGGCTAAAGAAAATTTCCGCTAACCCTTCTTGAGCCGTTTGTACATGAGAGGCCATAGGAATTTTTGCTTTAATCTTCTTTTCAATCAACAACAAATCGGGATGTCTAAAACGAGCTCTGGAAAAATGTTTATTTAAAACAGTCAGAGCAGCACGTCTTTGATTATTCTTCGCTAAAAATTGCGCGTAAGAACCAACAAGACGAACCATTTGATGGTACTTCCTATAAAGTCGTGAGTACGCTTTTTGAGCGTCTTTAACTTTGCCATTCACATCCGCAATCAAAGCCCGGTGATATTGCTGATAATCACGAACCCAATCTGTGTCAGATTTTTGATTTAACAGTTTCATCGCTTGTTGGTATTTGCCTTGTTCAGACAAAATCCAGGCTTGAGAAATTTTTTCAATCAAAGCGCTAAGAGGGCCATCATTGCTGGCTAGAAAGTGAGCTTCAGCAGCACTATAATTTTTCAGACGAAATTCATCAACACCGCGATAGAGCCGCGCAAACGGATGGGCTGAATCAATTTTAATGAGTTTTTTGCTTAAATCAGAGGCAAGCGACCAATCCCCGCCCATAAGTTCAAGTAAAAAAGATTGTTCTAAAATTCTTTTATTATTCGGCTCATAATCAAGGGCACGGCGCATATAAAGAGCGGCCTCACCTGTATCATGTTTAGAGCTAGCATAACGCCCCGCTAAATAACTGCCAAGAAATGAATTTGATTGTAAATCAGGCAGAGATTTTTCAGCCAAAACACCTCCGCTTAACAGAAGAGCTCCACTGATACTAAACACACATAGTAGTGTGGCAACGGGTGAAAGAAATTTTTTCATATAAGTCGCTATCCATTAATGAAATGCCATTCTGGTAAAGATGGCCTGTTTTGCAGGTCTTCGCAAGTCACAATGCACCTTTATTAAGCTAACTATGTGGCAGCATTCGTGCATAAATCGGCGGTCATTTAACAAGTCCAGATAAAAAAATGCCGCTAAAGTTGATAAAAACAGTCAAACAACTGCAATTAATCAACTTTAGCGGCATTTATTAAATAGAACTGACAATCTTCAAATTATTGTCAAATTGAAGTTAACAAACCAAAATCATTTACATATTTGGGTAGTTTGGTCCCCCGCCACCTTCTGGAGTAATCCATGTAATGTTTTGTGCAGGATCCTTAATATCGCAGGTTTTACAATGAACACAATTTTGCGAATTAATCTGAAAACGAGGATCTTTCCCCTCTTCAGTTATCACCTCATAAACGCCAGCCGGGCAATAGAGTTGCGCCGGTTCGGCATATTCAGGTAAATTCTGTTCAATAGGAATAGACGCATCCGCCAGCTGCAAATGTACAGGCTGCTCTTCACCATGATTGGTCGCGGAAAAACTCACATTCGTCAGGCGATCAAAAGAAAGAACACCATCTGGTTTCGGGTAAGTGATCTTAGAATAATCAGCCGCCTTACCAGTGCTTTCAGCATCATTCTTACCATGGCTCAAAGTGCCAAGAATGTTAAACTTAAAGATGGTCGCAAACCACATATCAAAACCACCAAGCGTCAAGCCACCAAGCGGACCAAACTTGCCATTTAACGGCGCAACATTTCGAACAGGTTTCAAATCTTTCCCAATGAGACCAGATCTGAGCTCAGAATCATAATCATGTAACTCATCACCGGAGCGTTCAGCTCCAATAGCCTTGTGAGCAGCTTCTGCTGCTGCAATACCAGAAAGCATCGCATTATGATTGCCTTTAATCCGAGGCAAGTTCACCAAGCCCGCTGAACAACCAAGCAAAGCACCCCCAGGAAACACTGTTTTAGGTATAGATTGATACCCCCCCTTAGTCACAACACGTGCACCATAAGATACACGTTTGCCTCCCTCTAAAACTTCAGAAATCTCAGGATGATGTTTCCAGCGCTGAAATTCATTGTAAGGAGACAAGTGTGGGTTTTTATAATTAAGATCAACGATGTAACCAACATAAACCTGATTGTCTTCCAAATGATACATGAAAGAACCACCACCATTTTTCAAACCCAACGGCCAACCCATCGTATGAGTGACTTCACCTAACCGATGGTTTTCTGGCTTTACTTCCCAAATCTCTTTAATGCCAAGACCAAATTTAGGTACATCGCAATTGGCATCAAGGTCGTATTTAGCAATCACTTCTTTAGAAAGGGATCCACGCGCCCCTTCAGAAAGCATCACATACTTACCGTTCAAAATCATACCTGGCTCATAGTTCGGGCCCGGCGTGCCATCTTTTTCCCGGCCAAACTCACCAGCAACAACACCAGTGACTTCGCCCTTCTTACCATCAACAGCGTCACCATAGATCAATTCAGAGCACGCCATATTCGGAAAGACTTCAACGCCCATCGCTTCAGCTTGTTCAGCCATCCACCGACAAACATTACCCATTGAAACAATGTAATTACCATGATTGTTCATCAATGGCGGCATCAAAAAATTTGGAATACGCAATGATCCAGCTGGCCCAAAAATCATAAACTTATCGCTGGTCACTTTTGTGTTTAAGGGAGCTCCCTTTTCCTTCCAGTCAGGAATAAGTTTATCCAAACCAATCGGGTCTAAAACAGCACCAGAAAGAATGTGAGCCCCAACCTCAGACCCCTTTTCCAAGACGACAACATTTATATCTTCATCCAGTTGCTTTAAACGGATCGCAGCTGAAAGCCCCGCAGGCCCAGCGCCAACAATAACAACATCAAAATCCATTGCATCCCGTTCAGGAAGCTCAGACTGATCAACCATAAAAATCTCCTCTAACGCTGGCGGCGCTTTTTCCAACAATTCATTTTTTGCACCAGCAACAAGCTCATGTTAGATGTTTAATCTCTAAATGACGAGACGGGCAAGAGTACAAATGGAAAAAACCGCAGAAAAATCACTGAAACGGTCAGATTTCCAAGCTATTTTAGCTTGGTATGAAGATATGGGCGTGGTCTCTGCGAGCATTGAAACTCCTATTAACTGGTTTGAAGAGGGACAAACCATTGACCAATCCCCCATTACAAACCTCTTAAAATCACCAAAAAACACAAATAATAGGCCTGATATAAGCAAAAAAAATCAGCAACAGGTAAATCAGCAGCGGCATAACAATCAAGCAATAAGCGCTAGCGAGCGAGCAAATACGGCATCCAATATCCTCTCTGAAAGCAAATCACAGCATCAAACTCTAAATAGCCCTCAAAGAGCGGCTCCTTTATCTCTTCCATCTTTAGAAAAAGCCAAAGAACTGGCCAGTCAATGCACCTCACTTGATAATTTAAGAGAGACATTATCTGAGTTTGACGGCTGCGGCCTAAAAAGAACTGCCAAAAACCTTGTCTTTTATAGAGGAGAAGCCAAAGCAGATCTCATGATTATTGGTGAAGCACCAGGGCGCGAAGAAGATATTGTCGGCAAACCCTTTGTAGGCGCCGCCGGACAATTACTGGATCGCATGTTAAAAGCCATCGAAATTGAGAGTAGTTCAGCCCATATAACCAATCTCGTCTATTGGCGGCCTCCAGGAAACCGTGCGCCAACTTTAGAAGAAACCGCCATTTGTCGCCCGTTCTTAGATAAACAGATAGAATTAGTCGCTCCAAAACACATTCTTCTTTTAGGAGGAGAAGCTGCCAAACAAATTTATCAAACAACAACAGGCATCACAAAAATTAGAGGCAAATGGAAGAAAATCCCTGATAGCCCTCATAAAATGGACACTTTAGCAACGTTTCATCCAACATATCTCTTACGCACCCCCATAGCCAAACGCCTAGTTTGGCACGATCTACAATTATTAAGAGATAAACTAGCAACCAATTGAAAGAGCTGATGATGGATGTAAGAATAGAAACTCTTGAAGCTTTAAAACTCATTTCTTCTGTTGGTCTAGGCGCTTACCCACAATCAGCGCCAAAAGCCTGGGATCAATTATTCACGGGCCTAAAAAAGTTAGAAGGCATCACACCAAAACAAATGATTGGTTTTGGCATGGATGATCCCAGCCTCACCCCGATGCCTTTAACCAGATATGTTGCATCAACAACTTTTGATGGTGAGTTTAAGGAAGAAACAGATCTCAATCTTTTTCAAATGGAAATAAAGGCCGGTAAATACGCCATTTACACGATGAAAGGCCCGTACCATAATATGCCCGTTGAATTTGCAAAGTTGAAGAACGAATGGTTGCCAGGCTCAAATGAAACCCTCGATTGTTCACGGCCTTTGCTGGAAATTTACCTCAATGACCCATTTGAGGTACCAGAGGCAGAATATTTAACAGATCTCCATCTTCCACTGAAATAAAAAAATCGCACTAATAAATACACAAATGCAAAATTGATTGCATTAAATCTCCAAACCTTATAAGATGCATATAATATACATCTATATTCAATAGGAGTGAAGCTTATGCAACTACTCAACTTGTTTTTATCTATTTTCTTTGCACCAGGGAATTATGTATTAAAAAAAGCGGGAATCACCATTGAAGAAGATGGCGGCATACTCCGCTCTTTCATTAATATGTGTGTTTGGGGGCTTCTAGCCATCATTGGAGTTGTGGTCTGTATCTAGCCAAAACCCCAGCTCCCATACCACTATCCCCAAAAAAGCAACAGATCATCGGTGTTTCAGCGATTGTTATTTGACACATCTCAATCAATCACCCAATAAATGGCAATAGGATATATTTGTAACCTCAATAAATTAAAGAGAAAAGTCCATGGCCGGCATCGATGAAACACGTCCCTTCACACCAATAACCATTGCGGTTTTAACTGTTTCTGACACAAGAACTGAAAATGATGACAAGTCAGGTACCCTTCTCTCAAACATGCTTGTCGAGGCAGGCCACAATTTGGCTGAGAGCTCAATTGTAAAAGATGATATTCCCGCCATTCAAACCCAAATCAACAAATGGGTTGATGACAAAACAATCGACGCAATCATCACCACCGGTGGCACAGGCTTTACCGGTAGAGACGTCACGCCAGATGCAGTTAAACCCTTGTTTGATAAAGAAATTGATGGGTTCTCAGCCCTGTTTCATCAATTGTCATATGAAAAAATCGGCACATCCACCATCCAGTCACGCGCCTGTGGCGGCCTGATAAAAGACACTTTCGTTTTTTGTGTTCCAGGCTCACCCGGCGCGTGTAAAGATGCCTGGCACGGCATCCTAAAATATCAACTAGACAGCCGCCACCGCCCCTGCAACTTCGTAGAAATCATGCCCCGCCTCATGGAACACATATCGTAAAATCTTGTCGGGCAATTGCATCTCATGAATTCAAATGCCACTAAAATCTTAGAATAATTATAGTAACAAACATTCTATCAGATAAATGAGTTCAGCCCATTTCGGGCTGAAGGACATGGCAGCAAAGCTGCCCGGTGCCTAGCGCCGCCCCTCGGAAGCAGACAGTGCGGATGCGTAGTAGGCATCTGAAGCACAACAAAAGAGCCCGTGAGAGATAAAAAAAACCTACCAGTTTTGTTAACAAACTGGTAGGTCAAAAGCTTTAAACTATTCAAACAAGATATTCATTCTATTAATAATCTATATGGTTGTATTTATGCCTAAATTTAATGGAATGAAGAAGAGTTGCTTTTATTGACTGTTTCTCTTTATTCAAAACAAAATGGTTCTGCTGCTGCATGCTCTTATCACGCCTTAACATACCCACTCCCAAAAAGGCTTTCAGCACCTTTTGCGCGACTTTGCTGCTTTTTATATGCCTAACAGGAGATCAGCTACTAGGGCGCGGTGAAGGGGCAAGAACCCTCTCCATCTATAACATTCACACAAAGAAAACCCTCACTGTCGTTTATAAAAGGGACGGCAAATACATCCCTTCAGCAATGAAACGGATAAACCACATCATGGGAGATTGGCGCCGCAAAGAAAGCCGCGTCATGCATAAAGAACTCATAGACTTGATGTGGGAAATGCACACCCAATTGGGCTCACGCAAACCCATTCATCTCATCTCCGGCTATCGGTCATTAAAAACCAATAACAAATTACGCAAAACCCGCGGTGGACAAGCAAAAAAAAGCCGGCACATACTTGGCATGGCAGCCGATGTTCACTTTCCTGATGTACCGGTGCGTGAATTAAGAGATTCAGCCCTAATCAGACAACGAGGCGGCGTCGGCTACTATCCAACATCCGGTCTACCCTTCGTCCATATGGATGTCGGCAGAGTCCGTCATTGGCCAAGGATCGCACGTCCTCAACTCGCCGCCCTCTTTCCAAATGGCCGCAGTCGTCACGTACCAAGAGATGGCCGCCCGCTAACCAAAGCTGATGCAAGAAAATATGGAGCGGCTGCAAAAGTCGCCAAAATGCGGCGCATCCAACTAGCGCGCCGTCAAAGAAGAGATGGCATTGCAATAGCAGCACTCACACCGCCAGCCAAAAAGCAAAGACCTAAAGTCGCCGCCAAGGTTGAGCCAAAACTAGCATCATTAAGCCGTGATGAACTGAATAAAAAAATCGCGTCGCTAAGACCATCCACGGTCGAAGAACCAAAGCGCGCAAAAATAAGACCAACCCTAAGACCAAAAGATACACTTGATCAAAAACGTCAAATCGCGGCCTACAAGCCTGATAATTCATTCAAAGAACCTGGCACCAAACAAAATAATGATAAAGGCGTGCCTGATTGGTGGCAGGGCCAAACTATTGCCAGTCTCTCTCCACTACAAACAAAATTAGAAGAAGAGCGCCAATTAGTTCAGCTCGCTTCGATAGATACGAACATGCCAGACAGTTGGCAGAGCTTTACGCCGCGAAAAAAACCTGAAATCATCGAGACTAACAACGTTGCCTATTCTCCTGAATTCGATGAAGAACACCCGGAAGAGCTAAACTATCGCCCCTTTTCTCTCAGCCCATTAATGACAGACCAACCTGTGGCTGAAAACGAAGAGTTGTTAAAACTAAGTCCACCTGATTATGCTCAAGCCAGCGTTCTATTAAAAGATAACCAAAGCTTAGCATCATCGCGTTTTCGCCCCGGTCTTCAATTCGCTCACTTAGGGCTTGCCAATCAGTTCATTGGCAATGCCATTACAGATCTCACTCCACCACCACCAGTCAAATCAGAACGAGCCAAGCGTAAGGTTAAAAAAAGAAACGTTAAATATAAGAAGAAGCGCAAGAAATACCGCAAAAAGAAAGCCAAAAAGAAACAAGTAAAATCAAATTCATTTTTTGGTCTATTTTAAAAGTAACAAAAATGATAAAATCATGAGAGCTTTGTAGTAAAATCATCTCAATATACAATGGTTTCATCAGCCTCAAATATCAGAGGAAGACTTGATAAGAATTTCAGAGAAAGGCATTATAAATTAGTCGAAAAACTCAGAATTTTCAGAGAAAAATCAGCAACTTACCACAGCAATTTCTGAGAATTTTATGAGAAAAGCAACAACTCGGAGTGATGAAATGAAAGTCCAACTTAAACAAGCACTTTTAGCCACAGCCCTTTCAATATTAACCATCTCTCCTCTTCATGCCTATACCGTCTATGTCAGCAATGAAAAAGACGACACAATAACAGTCATCGACAGCAAAACCTTAAAAGTCATAGACACCATCAAAGTCGGCCAACGCCCACGCGGCATAATTCTATCTAAGGATGAAAAATACATTCTTGTTTGCTCCAGTGATGATGACACCGTTGAGGTTATTGATCGTAAAACTAAAAAGATCGTAAAAACGCTTCCCTCTGGACCAGATCCAGAACTTTTCATTCTACACCCAACGGGTAACCCACTTTACATTTCTAATGAAGACGACAACATGGTCACCATTGTCGACATTGAAAAAAACAAAGTCTTGGGCGAAGTCCCCGTTGGTGTTGAACCTGAGGGTATGGGCATCAGTCCTGATGGTAAAACCATTGTGAACACATCAGAGACAACCAACATGGTTCATTTCATCGATTCAAAATCCCATGAAATCACACACAATGTTTTGGTTGAGCAACGCCCAAGAGTAGCCATTTATAATCACTCCGGCTCTCAGGTTTGGGCATCATCTGAAATTGGTGGTACCGTCAATGTCATTGATAATGAAAAACGCGAGATCATTAAAACTATCCGGTTCGAAATCCCTGGCGTGACACAAGACACAGTCCAGCCCGTTGGTATAAGATTATTAAAAGATGACTCAAAAGCCTTTGTTGCTCTCGGCCCCTCAAATCGTGTGGCGGTTATTGACACCAAAACCTTCAAAGTTGAAAAGTACTTGTTAGTCGGTCAACGCGTTTGGAACTTAGGCTTCACACCAGATGACAAATATCTCTACACTACAAACGGCATTAGTAATGATGTCTCTGTGATTGACATCAAAAAATTAAAAGTCATCAAATCAATCCCTGTTGGCCGCTATCCTTGGGGCGTTGCCATAGCAAAAGACTAATTGAATAACAAAAAAACATCTCCTAGTTGACCACATGTCTCAATTTTGAGAAGTGTGGTCAACAAATTGAAAAAAACCAGAATTAAAAATAATAAAATTTTTTAAATAGGTTAGGTCACCAACATGAAGAAAAACAGTCAATCTCTTGTAAAAAACAGATTTAGTCTTTCTCTATTTAGCCTAACAATTGCAGCCGGTCTTTTGAACTTCGCTGCCCCTATAAAAAAAGCACACGCCTACTCAGAAGATAAAAACTGGCCATGCATTCAGGGAAAAGTCATAAAACTCTCTGCAGGACAAATGTGGCGTGGTAACCCTGTTAAAGAAACAGATTTCACGTGGCAACAAAACGAAGACGTAAAAAAACTGGTCAATAAAATCATCCCACGGCGGGTCCCGCTAAAAGAAACAGAAAAATTCATCGAAGAGTTCGCCAAACAACATCAAACAAATATTAAACCCCAGCTAGAGCAAAGCTTTTTAGCTCTATTATTCGAAACAAACAAAATACGAAAAGAAATCATCGGCGGCATCGGCAAATTCTCAACACGCCAAAAGAGCTTATCCAAGCGCATTGTAGAAAATAGACGCAAGATCGCAGAATTTGAAAAAAAAGATGAAGCCGGCACCCTCACCAAAGAAGAAGACCAACAATTTGGCAAATTAGAACAACAACTCGAATGGGATATCCGCATCCATGAAGAACGCGAAAAATCCCTTGAGTATGTCTGTGAGTCTCCAGTTATTTTAGAACAAAGATTATTCGCTCTCTCTCAACAACTAAAGAAATTCTACAAATAAATTATAGCTTTAATGAACTAGAATTGACCTATAAGGCTATGAAATTACTTGGATACAAAATCATTCAAATCTTCCATAGAGATGTGATGGATATTGATCTTATTTCCATCTAGGTCTCGAAAATAACCTGCATAAAACCCTTTCATCTCATCGCGGTAACCAGCTGGTCCTTCATCAATAGCACCAAGCTCCATCGCTTTTTTATAAACTTTATCAACCTCTTCAGGAGAAGAAGCCGCAAGACCAATCATAACACCATTTCCAACCGTTGCGTGCTTACCATCAAAAGGCTTTGTTATAGAAAAACCAGCTGAACCATCCTGCTTGCCCCAGGCAATATAGCTATCAAAATCCATCATACGCCCAATCCCTAAAAGCTTAAAAAGCTCATCATAAAATTTAGCTGATTTTTCAATGTCATTCGTACCAATTGTTATGTAGCCAATCATGCTAATTATTCCTTCTTTCATTGAATTAAATTAAATTAAATTATTATGGTGGAGAAAAAATGCTCTGTTAGTTCAATCACTTTTGCTAAAATTTCATCCACTAATTTCTACTGAGGGGCATAAATTAAATAGCTGTGAAACCTGTCACCATTAAGAACCTGCATCAGAAAAACAAAGTTTGTTTTTATCTAAATCTCTCACATACGCAGAATAATAAGGCCCTCTCTGATTGGGTTCCCCCTCACAGGTTCCTCCCAAGTCAATAGCCTTTTTATGAAACTTTTTAACATCTTGTGAAGAACCCACACTAAATCCAATCATTGTTCCATTACCACGGGTTGCCGGCTCCCCATTAAAGGGATATGCAACAGCAAAAGCAAAATCATCACATTGCCAAAATGTCATTCTCTCATTTGATAAAACTTGTTTGAGGTCTGTGCTCTCGAAAAAAGAGTCATAGAATTTAATCGAGGCCTCCATGTTGCTTGTACCAACAACGCAATAGTTGATTTTCATAAGTTTTGCATCCCATATACTAAGCGGGGTTTCATTCAGGTTAGATCATTAAAATCAACATATTTATAAACATGACATTTTATGTCATATTTGTTTTATGAAACAAAAGAATACATCCACAAGATTACAGCGGCTTGATGAGCTAACCGGCCTATTAAAATCAAACGATCACAATCTCATTGCAGATTTGGCTGAAAATCTCGGCGTCAGTCCGCGCACAGTGATGCGCGACTTGGAACTCTTGCGTGAGAAAGGTTACCCAATAGAGACCAGCCTCGGGCGAGGCGGCGGTATAAGTTTACACAAACATTGGGGTTTGGGCCGACTTCATTTTAATTACAAAGAAATTATCGACTTATTACTCAGCCTGGCCGTTATGGAAAAACTTCATTCGCCAATTTTCTTGAGCAATCTAAAATCTATCCGACATAAAATCGCGGCCTCTTTTCCAGAAGCACAGAGAAAGCAAGTCCAAGCCGTTCGAAAAAGAATCCTCTTAAGCGAAATAGCCTCAGAAACAAGTTTTACCCCGTTGGGACAAAACAATAATGCAGCCGTTAAATCTTCAGCCAATTCTGTGTATGAAGCTTTTTTTGAAATGAAGGCAATAAGAATAAATTATAGTGACGTGAAAGGAAGCAAAACAGAGCGAACAATTGAACCACATTTCATCCTGCTCTGCTGGCCGGTATGGTATATCTTAGCCTGGGATCATTTAAGAGATGATGCCCGTTGCTTTCGCCTGGATCGCATACAAAAAGCCAAATTAGAAAACCAAACATTTAAATTAAAAAGCAGCCAGACATTAATCGGAAAATTAGAAAACTTCACAGTTCGTCTTTAGCAGACCTATTTAAAATAACAAACCTACAGATACTCAAAAGGCCAAGCTAAATTTATTTAGCCTCAGCACCAACCTTAATCAACGCACCACTTTCATCAATTAATGGAATACCATAACTTGATAAAATCTTATTAATCTCATCTTGTTTACGTCTAATAATCCGATTGAGTTGGCGTTTCCAAACCTTCTCACCTCGCCTCATACCAAAGGTAATTCGGTAAGACATTCGCCCACCCTTGGTCTCATTAATCAATGGAACAACAGTCAAAGGCTTGCTGGCTGATTTCGCAAAATAACCACCGATCGGTCCCCATAACAGACCAACATCCAAATCACCTTTGGCAATTTCATCTATCATTTGTTCAGCTGGGGAAAAATAACGCCTGTCCACCATACGGTGATATGACTTTATATTATCAAGTAAATCATTGAGGGCTAAAATGGTAACAGGAGGTGTGCCAGCAATAACCCCAATTTTCTTGCCCTTTAAACGAGGGTCATCGAGATTTTTAATTCCCTCAAAATCACCTTTACGATGAATAAGAACATAACTGGTTTTATAATAAGGATTACTATTCAAGACCAGTTCGTGGGCAGAAACATAGCCAATGATAATATCACATTTTTTCTTATCTAAGGTCTGGCGAATAAAACCAACAGATTGAGGAAACCAGGTATACTTAACTTTTACACCAAGTTCCCCTGCAATCAATTCCGCAATCTTATTTTCAAAACCATCTCGGTTTTTCGTAGAAAAAGGCTTATTGGCAGGATCAGCACAAACCCTAAGGCTGGTGCGATCCACCAAATCAGATGTCTGAGCAAAAGCTGGCATTGAAAAACCAAACAGTGAAAAACCAAATAGCACAGTCAATACAAGTCCAACTTGTCTCATAAACTTTAATCTCCAAAACAGTCAGATTCTTCTTCGCGAATCTCTTTAGATTTCGCTTCCTTTTTCAGGTTTCTATGAAAAACAGGCCCCATAGCACCATCAGCTCTTGCCTTTAGGTAAACATAAAAATCATCAATGAAGCACATGACATTTTTATTGGTACCAAAACTAGGCATCACATTCGATGACCCGTCTGTTTGTTTAACGCTACGGCCATTGGTAACAACTTCTCTAAATTGATCATAGGTCATAGCCTTCAAACTCTCAGCCAAAGCTGGAGCAAAACTACTACCAAGTCCTAAAGGACCATGACAAACATGGCATTCAGCGTGATAGCGGCGGTTACCATTAAAAGAGAGCCAATCCCATTGATCTTTATCATTTTTATTGTAAGTCGGCTCATCGTCTTTATCAAAATATTTTCCATCTTCTTTATACTTGCCATCAGCAAGTTTAGAAGCGTCGGCATCAGTTGCTGCTAAATGAATGTCTCTCGATGCAACTTTAAAAATTTTTGTTGAACTTTGGCTAGCGTGAGAGACAACCTTGTCCAGAGAACCAGCTTGAACAGAACTGTTCAATGACATCACTAACAAAGAGACTAGCCCCACCCGAGTAAATAATACTCTCATCATTATCTAATTCATCCTCCCAATGAAATTTACGTTTATTATACATTTTAATTATGATTAATTTTAGAAAAAAAGACCCAGCAACTTTGAAAAGTTAGCTGCTGGGTCACACCTTGGTTTATGGAGTTAAACTCAGCGGCCTACGGTAAGGAGAATACCGTTAGTTGACCACCAAGGCGAGTATATTTGTGCAGAGCAGCATAACCACCCACAGCACCAAGACCAGCATTTGGATCTGTCAGACCAGCTGCAAGACCAATACCGGCCCAACCACCAACACCTGACAAGATAGCAATATACTGTTTACCTTTATGTTTATAGGTACTTACATTACCAATGATACCAGACGGTGTGCGGAACTTATAAAGTTCTTTACCAGTTTTGGCATCAACAGCTTTAAGGTAACCTTCAAGCGTTCCGTAGAATACAACACCGCCAGCAGTAGCTAGAGCACCTGACCAAACTGAGAATTGCTCCTTGTTTGACCAAACGATCTTACCTTTAGTTGCGTCCCATGCAATGAAGTTACCCATGTGGGTATCACCCTTAGGTGGGTACATAGCAAGCGTCGCACCAACATATGGCTGACCTGGTGTATATGTTACACGGAAAGGTTCGTAGTCCATGCAAACGTGGTTTGTAGGAACATAGAACAGACCGGTTTTTGGTGAGAATGCAGCAGGCTGTTGGTCTTTTGTGCCAAGCGCTGCCGGGCAGATGTTTTTAGAGTTTACATCTTCACCATTTTGCTCAGTTGAATATTGAGAAACAACTTGAGGACGACCAGTTTTCATGTCGACGTGAGTAGCCCAGTTAACAACAGGGTCATATTTCTCTGCCACCAAAAGTTCACCAGTTACACGATCCATTGTGTAACCAAAACCGTTACGGTCAAAGTGTACAAGAATCTTGCGCATTTTGCCTTTAATTTTTTGGTTAGCAAGGATCATTTCATTGATGCCATCATAATCCCACTCATCGTGTGGAGTCATTTGGTAGAACCATTTAGCCATACCAGTGTCAGCATCACGAGCCATGATAGTCATTGACCAGCGATTATCACCGGGACGTTGCTTAGGGTTCCAAGTCGATGGGTTACCTGAACCATAATAAACTAGGTTTGTTTCTGGATCATATGACAACCAACCCCAAGTACAACCACCACCAATTTTCCATTGGTCACCTTTCCAGGTGTTCGTACCACTGTTTTTACCAACAGGTTTACCTAAGTGAGTTGTTTTCGCAGGGTCGACCAAGATATCGCTATCTGGGCCCATTGAGTAAGCACGCCATGCGCGCGAACCGTCTTTAAGGTTATAAGCAGTAACGTGACAGCGAACACCAAATTCACCACCAGAAATACCAACTAGAACCTTATCTTTCACAACCATTGGTGCAGATGTACCTGTTTCACCAATTTTTGGATTACCATTAGCAGTTTTCCAAAGTTGTTTACCGGTTTTTGCATCAAGCGCGACCATATTTGTGTCAGCTTGGTGAAGAATGATTTTGCCATCACCATAAGCTACGCCACGGTTAACCGTGTCACAGCACATCACTGGAATAACAGTTGGATCCTGTTTTGGCTCATAGCGCCAAACAATGGTTCCATCATTCAGGTTCAAGGCATAAACATTGTTTGGAAATGGTGTATGAACATACATCATATCTCCAATGACCAATGGATTACCTTCGTGACCACGAAGAACACCAGTAGAAAATGTCCAAGCCACTTTAAGTGTCCCAACATTTGCTGCAGTGATATCGCTAAGTTTAGAATAACGCGTATTGGCATAGTCGCCTGTCGGCATCGCCCAATTGTTCGCGTCATTTGAGAGTGCCATAAGTTTGTCATTTGCCTGCGCCACTGGTGCAGCCGAAATGGTCATGGCAACCGCTATTGCAGAAAGCAATAATTTCCTCATATGCGTCCCTTCCCTATTAGTTTTAGTTTTTCCCTGAAAATGTTTCAGGTTCAACTTTTCGAACACAGTTTTATTTGTAATTTTGAGGAAATAAAAAACAGGATGGATGCTACGTATCTCACATTTTCCCAAGTCGTCTTTATAATTTATTTTCTTGAAAAAATTTAAGGGTACAAAACACCTTATGTAATAATTTCCTCCCGATTACAGATGTAAGCTTACGCCCTTAAAAAAAGTCTGCAACCCTCAGAGAATTCTTAAATTTGAATGAGGAAATAACGGCAACAAATAATCAATTCAATATTAACCACACAAAGCCAAAAAGTTTATTTAAGAACAAAAAATTCGAACTACTTTATGAGAAAAACAAAGTCATAAAAAATCAAAACAAAAAATAACCCCGCAAAATGCAGGGCTAAATAATCATTTAAAAACAATGAATTAGAGAGGAGTGACCTAGTCTCAGAAACAGCGCACCTCAGCTTCAGCCTGCGCACGTTTAAGCACATCAACAGCATTTTTATATTGCGCAGCAGTTTTATAAAGCGCAGACTTTTCACCTGTAAGTCGCCGCAAGCTCAATACAGTTTCGGCTTTCTCATAATCAGCGTACGTAACAATCGATGAAATAATATCTATACTGCAAGAACATCTCTCAAGAGCTTGCCGAGTTTGACCATTTGAAGCCATACATCCAAACACATAATCAGCAATGACAACGGTTGGATAAGGGTTCTTTTCAGCAGCTTGTAAAGCTGTATTTGATAAAATGCTGAACATAAGAAATACAGCCAGCACAGCACAATGTAACATCTTTTTCATAAAACTCATAAACCTAAAAATTCTCCTCAAAAAGCAGACGAAGCATTTAAGAAAATGATACAATTAAATACGCGGAAAATTTCACAGAGATTTAACAGAGATTTCGCAAAATTAACCACTCTTATTTCTATACTATGATCAAACTAATCGGACTTAGCAACACCAGTTTGACGAACACTATCAAAAGTTAGAACTTCAACTAACAAAGGTTTTTTTACATCCTTAAGTGACGTGACAAGTTCTGTTTCCTCAGCAAGTTGGATCATTCCTGCCTTCTTTATCTTTTGACGAATATGATCTGGTACCCCCCCCTCATGCTGAGGAACGACTGTCTTAATTTTACACAAGCCCCCAGGTATCCCTTTAGAGAGCGTCAATTCGTATTTTGTTAAAGCGTAATGAACCAGATGATGGCTACTTTCATCTCCCTTATAAGGTTCAAACGAAACGATCTCCGCCGGATGGTCCACCCCATTATATTGGCAAACAGTTTTACCAAGGGTTTTCACTTTACCAATAGCATTAACGATGCGGTTTCTTAAATAATTGGCAGTGCCTTTAGCTTTTATTTTACGGGAAATATCCCAAGCATCTTTATTGAAATACAAGGTGAGTAATGGATTTGTTTCGACAAAACCAAAGGCCGGGTAAGGTCTACTATGTTTACCAGAAAAGAAATTAAACGCGACAGATTTATTATTTTCCCCTTCGCCCTTAGAGACCACAAGCTCAATCGTGTCTTTGAAATCATCTCCAAAAACACCCTTACGTTCAAAATTATATTTAACAGTTTGCCCATAACTCACATTATCCATGTGAGACAAACCAAACACCAAAGTTTCAACTTCATTATATTTAAACTTTGGATCATCTGATTTTGCATTTTTTTGTTCAGCTGCCGTTGCACCGCTAACAAACACTGTCTGCAAACAAAGCGCAAAGCTAAATAGAAAAATGAAAGACAAGGAAAAAGTGAAAAACCAATTTAAAGGACGTCGCTGAAAGGAACACTGCCTAAAGGAACGCTGCAAGAGAAAAGACATATATAAAGTATCTCCCAGGGTTTACGAAATGTCAGAACAAAATCTTTGATGACTATGGTGTTTACTAGAATGTAACTCAACAAATGAAACTCAAAAATCAAACTACATTCAGTTAGATCTTACCTCAAACTTCCATTTGAATATATTATAATCCGACGCTCATTTGATAGCCCTAGACTATCAGCTTATTAATCAAATGAACCAAATTTTGATCACTTTATTCTTGATAGCAGAATATTAGCACGTAAACTGAGAGAAGGATAAGAGATTAAGAATCTTAGTTTACAATTTCATAAAACAAATAGACCAGAGGCAAAATCAACTGGTCCAATCACACTCACTTATAGTTCAGGGGAACAAACAAATATGGAAGTCAGAGCTGCAATTGCAACAAAAGCCGGAGCACCGCTAGAAGTCACGACCGTTAATTTGGAAGGACCTAAAGCAGGCGAAGTCCTGGTACAAATCAAAGCAACTGGCCTATGCCACACAGATGCATTCACTTTGTCTGGAGATGACCCTGAAGGGATTTTCCCCTCTATTCTTGGTCACGAAGGAGCAGGCATAGTCGTTGACACCGGGCCAGGTGTCACAAGCCTTAAAAAGGGAGATCATGTTATCCCTCTATACACTGCAGAATGCCGCACGTGTGAATACTGCCTAAACCCAAAAACCAATCTTTGCCAAAGAGTGCGCGCCACACAAGGGCGAGGTGTAATGCCGGATGGAACATCACGTTTCTCAATCGGCGGTGAACCCATTTATCACTATATGGGGTGCTCAACATTCTCTGAATATACTGTGCTTCCCGAAATTTCACTTGCAAAAATCCGTGAAGACGCTCCCTTCGACAGCGTTTGCTACATCGGTTGCGGTGTCACAACAGGAGTTGGTGCCGCCATTTACACAGCTGATGTTGAAATTGGCTCTAGTTGCATCGTCTTCGGGCTTGGTGGTATCGGCCTCAATGTTGTCCAAGGCTGTCGTTTAGCTGGCGCAGACCGGATCATCGGCGTTGATCTTAATGACTCTAAAAAAGCTATGGCCGAACGCTTCGGCATGACTGATTTTGTGAACCCAACTGAAGTCGAAGGCGATCTCGTAGCTCATCTTGTAAACATGACCAACAGAGGCGGCCTTGATGGCGGCGGCGCAGATTATACATTTGACGCAACTGGCAATGTAGGCGTCATGCGCACAGCGCTAGAGGCCTGTCACAAAGGCTGGGGTGAAAGCATCATCATCGGTGTGGCTCCAGCTGGTGCAGAAATTTCAACCCGCCCCTTCCAATTGGTAACAGGTAGAAATTGGCGCGGAACTGCATTTGGTGGTGCTCGTGGCCGTACAGATGTACCAAAAATCGTTGATTGGTACATGGAAGGTAAAATTGAAATTGATCCAATGATCACTCACAAAATGCCACTTGAAGACATCAATAAAGGCTTCGACCTAATGCATCATGGCGAAAGCATCAGAGGTGTTGTGCAATATTAAAGGACATCAGGCCAGTTAAATCCGCGCCTGAGCATAGAGTTTAAATGGGAGGAGAAAGCCTCCTCCCATTTAAAATATTTCTTTAATAGAGTTTGAAAATCAAAACTCACTTCAAAGCTCAAAATTCATAAATTTTAAGATAGTTAAAAATCCTATCTCAAGGAAATGGATCATTTAAAATGTCATTAACAGAACTCTCAAGCGTCAAATCTTTCGGCGGACAACAAAAACGTTTTGAGCACCAATCACAATCATGCAATTGCACCATGACCTTTAGCATCTATCTACCAAAAGAAGCTGAAACAAACAAAGTCCCTCTCGTCTATTGGCTCTCCGGCCTTACCTGCACAGACGAAAATTTTGTGACAAAAGCGGGGGCACAAGCCTATGCTAGCAAACATGGAATAGCCATCGTCGCACCAGACACAAGCCCACGAGGAGACGGTGTTGCAGATGATCCGGAAGCCGCTTATGATTTTGGTTTAGCTGCCGGTTTTTATGTCAATGCAACTGAAGCTCCCTTTAGTACGCATTATCATATGTATGATTACATCACCAAGGAACTCCCCGCTTTGGTAAATGACAACTTTAATGTTGATCCAGACCGCGCCGGGATTTTCGGACATTCGATGGGCGGCCACGGCGCGCTGACAATCGCGTTAAACAATCCTGGAATGTACAAATCGGTATCTGCATTTGCTCCAATTTCATCACCAATTAATTGTCCATGGGGCCAAAAGGCTTTGGGTGGATACTTAGGTGATAATCAAGAAATCTGGAAAAAACATGACGCATGTCACATGATATCCGTCGCAACCGAGCGCTTACCTTTGTTAATAGACCAAGGCGATGCTGATCCATTTTTAACAGAACAACTAAAACCAGAACTGTTATCTAAAGCAGCTGTTGCACATGCACACCCGATCAACCTTCGTATGCAAGCCGGTTATGATCATAGTTACTTTTTCATTGCAACTTTCATGGAAGATCATATTGCTCATCATGCAAAAGCTATAAAAAGTTAATAATAATAATAACTAATGATAATGAACGTAATTATTTGCGTTCATTATCAAATACAATCTGCTAATCTTATGATACAATAAAAAGAATAAGGGCAGATCGAAACACCAAACAATAGAGGGAGGTCTATTGTAATATGGATGTCAAAGATTTACGTTTAATCATAGCTCTATCAAAATACGAACATTTTGCACGAGCAGCTGACGCATGTAATATTTCCCAGCCAGCGTTCTCAACACGCATTAGAAAATTAGAGGATGAGCTTGGCGTTCCAATCGTTGAACGCGGCCACAGATTTGGCGGCTTTACTCACGAAGGAAAAATAGTCCTTACCTGGGCCAGGAGAGTTATCGCAAATTGTGATGGGCTAATCCAAGATATTGACACTGCCAGAAATGTTCTCTCTGGTGACTTCACGATTGGTGTGGTGCCAACAGCCCTACCGTACGTCTCAGTATTAATCAGTAGATTCTGCGAAAAACACCCTCTTGTTCAACCAACAATCATTTCTTTAACCAGCAATGATATCCAACGTGGTCTTGACGATTTCAGCCTCCACGCCGCAATTACTTATCTCGATAGCGAACCTCTAACAGGCGTTCAAGGGATCCACCTATATAATGAAAGTTACATGTTCGTTGCCTCCAAACAAATGGTCGGAGACAATTTAACCGATATTTCATGGACTGAAGCTGCCAAATATCCGCTTTGTCTGCTAACAAAAGACATGCAAAACAGGCGCATAATAAATGGGGTATTTGACACGATTAGTGTTGACCCAACAATCAAGGTCGAAACCAATTCATTCGCTGTGATTATGGGTCATATAGCCACGGGCAAATATGCCTCTATTCTCCCACTCCTCTATCTTTCATCATATGGCATGCTCGACGAGCTAACATATGTCCACCTAGAAGAACCTGAAATATATCAAAGCGTTGGCCTTGTTATCGCTGATAGAGATCCGGTTTTGCCTATAACCAAAGAGTTTTTAAAATCCACGGAAGAGTTTTTAAAGAAACAATCCACTCCGTCAAAATCAACTCGATTGGATCATTGCATCACTTGATCAGATGCTTGAATTGGTTCTCCATAAAAAAAAACTTTACACTAAAAATAACAATCAAACCTCAACATAGTAAATGGGACTAATCCAAAACGATGAAGAGAAAATTGACGCGAGAGCTATGTCCATTTTCACAGAAAAAACCTACTGCTCAATAATGAAAAACAAAAATTCTAAATTTATATAACCCAAAACAAAAACATTAATTTACCAATAGCTAGACCTCATTAAAGAAATTGACGATCAGTATGGAAACCACGAAAACAACAAATTCTAAACGAAGAAAAAAACCACGAAGGTTTCTAAAGGGCCGTCAAACAGAACAAGACGCGTTAGCTAAAATAAAAGATCTGATTGGTACAAAAATCCAAAGAGATCACCTGATAGAATATCTTCATAAAATTCAAGATACATTCGGCGGTCTTTCAGCAGCACACCTGCGTGCCTTGGCTGAAATTATGAACATCCCCCAAATCGAAGTTTACGAAGTGGCGAGCTTTTATGCTCATTTTGACATAGTAAAAGAAGGCGAAGACTATCCAGCACCAATTACCATCCGGGTTTGTAACTCCATCACCTGCGCCATGAAAGGCAGCAGAGATTTATACGAGAATTTGAAATTAGAACATGACCCAAATGAAATCAGAATATTAGAAGCCCCTTGTCTTGGGCGCTGCGCACATGCGCCGGCATGCCATATTGGGAAAAATTCAATTGATGAAGCCACAACTGAAAAAGTGCAATCATTTGTCAAAGCTAAAAAAATTACACCCGAAATTACTAACTACAAATCATACAAAACCTACACCTCGGAAGGTGGCTATAAACAATTAGAAAAATTCCGGGAAGGCCTCTTAGAAACAGATGGTATTATCAACACCCTTCAGGACGCTGGTTTAGCTGGACTTGGCGGTGCCGGTTTTCCATCCGGCAAAAAATGGCAATTCGTTAGAAGCTATGAAGGCCCTCGCCTAATGACTGTAAACGGTGATGAGGGAGAGCCAGGCACATTCAAAGATCGTCATTGTATTGAAACCAACCCTCATCAATTTCTGGAAGGTATGTTGATCGCAGCTCATGCCGTCGAAGCTGAGCGCGTTTATATCTACATGAGAGATGAGTTTCCAACTTGCATCGAGATTCTAAAGAACGAAATCAAAGCACTTGAAAACAGAAGCATTATTAAAACCGGTTATGTCGACTTACGGCGAGGAGCCGGCGCTTACATCTGCGGCGAAGAAAGTGCAATGATAGAATCAATCGAAGGCAAACGAGGCCTCCCCCGTCATCGTCCTCCATACATCGCTGAAGTTGGCCTGTTTAACCGCCCTACTCTCAACCATAATGTTGAGACTTTATTTTGGATCCCGAAAATCCTTGAAGAAGGGCCCGAATGGTTTTCCAGCCAAGGAGTGAATGGCAGCAAAGGACCACGTTCCTGGTCCGTCTCAGGCTGGGTTAAAAACCCAGGCGTCATTGTCGCCCCGGCTGGCATATCAGTGAACGACCTCATAGAAAAAGCTGGTGGCATGCAAGAAGGGCATACCTTCAAAGCTTATTTACCTGGCGGTGCTTCAGGTGGAATTTTGCCAGCCAGACTAGGAGACCTTCCTCTTGATTTCGGCTCACTAGCTGAACAAGGATGTTTTGTCGGCAGCCACGCCATCGTTATTCTCTCAGAACAAGACAATATGAGAGATGTTGCTGTAAACCTCCTTGAATTTTTTGAAGAAGAAAGCTGCGGACAATGTACGCCTTGCCGCGTTGGTTGCGAAAAAGCAGTTGAACTAATGAAAACTCCCAAATGGGATATTGAATTATTAGAAGAACTCTCAACATTAATGATTGACGCATCCATCTGCGGCTTAGGTCAAGCAGCCCCCAACCCAATCAAATCTATTATACGTTTTTTCCACGAGGACATCACATGAGCAACTCAAATATGAGCAACTCAAAAATCAAATTTGAACTCGATGGAAAATCCGTTGAAGCAAAAGACGGTGAAACCATTTGGGAAGTCGCCAAAAGAGAAGGCATCGCCATCCCTCATCTTTGCCACAAACCAAAACCAGGCTACAGACCAGATGGCAATTGCCGAGCCTGCATGGTCGAAATTGAAGGTGAAAGAGTGCTCGCTGCATCATGTATTCGCACCCCTTCAGAAAACATGAAAGTCACCACAACAACAGAGCGCGCTAAAAAGGCACGCGAAATGGTCATCGAACTTTTACTAGCAGATCAACCAGAACAAAATTCATCTCCAGATCAAAGCTCACATTTCTGGGAAATGGCAAAGGCTCAAAATATAAGCCAAAGTCGCTTTCCCAAAAACGGTAACATCAAGCCCGACATGTCTCATCCCGCAATGGCCGTCCAGCTAGATGCCTGCATTCATTGCAACCTTTGCCAAAGGGCGTGCCGTGAAGTTCAGGTCAATGATGTGATCGGCCTCGGCAATCGCGGTAAAAAAAGCGAAGTGTTCTTTGACTTTAACGACCCAATGAATGACAGCACATGTGTGGCTTGTGGTGAATGTGTTGAGGCCTGCCCAACCGGCGCGCTAATGCCCAAAACCGCCATAGATATTACAACCGGTATTGGCACAAAAGAAACGCCTAAAGAAGTCGCGTCTGTGTGTCCGTTCTGCGGTGTTGGTTGCCAGTTAAACTATAAGGTTGAAGACAACAAAATCATTCACGTTGAAGGGCGAGATGGTCCCGCGAACGAAAACCGCCTTTGTGTAAAGGGGCGCTTTGGTTTCGACTACATCCATTCACCAGAACGCTTAACAACAGCACTCATTCGCAAAGAAGCCGCTCCAAAAGGCTTGAATGTTGACCCAGCAAATGTACACACTCATTTTAGAGAAGCCAGCATCGAAGAAGCGCTCGAATTTGCCGCAAACGGCATGGCAAAAGCTGCAAAAGATCACGGTGATGAAGCCGTAGCGGGTTTTGGTTCCGCAAAATGCTCAAACGAAGAAGCTTATCTATTTCAAAAACTTATCCGCGAACGTTTCCGTCATAACCATGTTGATCATTGCACAAGACTATGTCACGCCTCATCAGTGGCCGCTTTAATGGAGGGCATCGGCTCTGGCGCTGTAACAGCAACATTCAATGAAGCCTTAAACTCAGATTTAATTCTTCTGATAGGCTCAAACCCAACGGCAAACCATCCCGTCGCAGCCACCTACTTCAAGCAAGCCGTGAAAAATGGAACGAAAATGATGATCATGGACCCACGGGCCCAACAACTCACTCATCATGCCGAGCATTTCTTACAATTCCGCCCAGGAACAGATGTGCACCTCCTAAACGCCATGTTGAATGTGATCATCACAGAAGACCTTTATGACAAGCAATTTGTTCAGGGGCGAACAGATAACTTTGAAGCCATAAAAGATCATGTTGCAACTTTCACTCCAGAAGCTATGTCAGAGCTATGCGGTATCGAACCTGAAATGATTAAAACAGCAGCCAGAGCTTATGCCACAGCTGAGCGTGCACTTATCTTTTGGGGAATGGGCGTGTCTCAACACGTCCATGGGACAGATAATGTCAGATGTCTCATATCTCTCGCCATGCTAACAGGGCAAATCGGCAGACCAGGCACAGGCCTGCACCCCTTGCGCGGACAAAACAACGTGCAAGGCGCATCCGATGCTGGCTTAATCCCAATGGTGCTCCCTGATTATCAACGTGTTGATGATGCTGAAGTCAGAGCAAAATATGAAGCAGCTTGGGGCTTTCCCATAAACCCAACGCCAGGTTTAACTGTCGTTGAGATTATTGAAGCTATCTATAATAGAGACATCAGATCAATGTACATTCATGGTGAAAACCCAGCCATGTCAGACCCCGACGTCGACCATGCAAGAAGCGCTCTCGCAAAACTGGATCATCTTGTAGTCCAAGACATATTCCTAACCGAGACAGCCATGTTTGCAGACGTCGTCTTACCAGCAACTGCCTGGCCAGAAAAAGATGGAACGGTTACCAACACCAACAGACAAGTTCAAATGGGGCGAAAAGCTGTAGATGCCCCCGGCGAGGCCAAAGAAGATTGGCGTCTCATTCAATTAATCGCCCAGCATCTTGGTCTTGATTGGGACTACAAACATCCAAAAGAAATCTACACTGAAATGGCAGATCTAATGCCATCTCTTGAAAATATCACATGGGATCGTTTGATAAATGAAAATGCGGTCACATACCCCTCTGACGGCCCGAACCATCCAGGACACGCTGTTGTATTCGGAGACCGTTTCCCAACTGAAACAGGCAGAGCCAAACTTGTCCCAACAGCTTCATCTGATCCAAATGAACAACCAGATGAGCAATATCCGTTTATCCTCACCACCGGCCGCCAATTAGAACATTGGCACACAGGCGCAATGACAAGACGTTCACAAGTTCTAGACGCCATTGAGCCAAGTCCAACAGTAAGCATTCACCCTGAAACCTTAAAGACACTCAAATTAAACCCCGGCGATATGGTGGAAGTTGAAACAAGGCGCGGCAAGATCGAGTTAACAGCGCGCGCGGATAAAGGAATGCAAAGAGATATGATCTTCATTCCATTTGCTTATGTAGAAGCCGCTGCAAATATACTCACCAACCCACAACTTGACCCAATAGGAAAAATTCCTGAATTTAAATTTTGTGCAGCTAAAATTAGCAATCCAAACCTAAAAGCAAAACAAACCACAACAGACGCAAGCATTTCGGTGACAACCGCAGCAGAATAATAAAATAACTTTCTTCAAATAAAAAAAGAGCGCCTTTAAATTCATAAAGGCGCTCTTTTTTGTTATTTTCAAATGCTAAATTAAGTAAACTATTTTTGATACGCTTCTCTAAGCATAGAAAGAGGTTGATCAAAACGTAACTCACTCAGCTTATAATTCCGAGAAAGCCTAAAGAAAAACTCAGCATCCTTCGCTTCAGTTAAATCAGCATCATCAATAGGAAACGCTGCCGCGATATCAGCTTCAATCCCATAATCAAAATAAAGCCTCGCCCCAAAACCAGCTGAACTTAAAACAGCATCATCAACAAAATCATTACTGCGGTCCCAGACTGTGCCAACGTCAGCAAAGCCATAAAGTTGAACACCATTCAACAAACCAAAATCCAAATCGCGGCTATATCGAAGCTCGAGAGAAGCAGCTGCTCCCCCATCTCCGCTCACAACCCCGCTTTCATAAGCACGGCCAAAACGAGAGCCACCAAAATAAAATTCCTGCGAAGATAAAAGAGAATGACTAGCAAGTTGAATTACACCAGAAAAATAGAGAGACCAATTATCATTAATCACTTGATTACGGGAAACATCAGCATAAAACTTGGTAAACTCTCCATCACCATCATAGCGAGAAAGATCAATATCCCCCTCTTTAGAAACATTCCCAAGATCCAAACCTTGCCTTAAATTCGCATAGAAAAAGTTCTCGCCGCCCCATTTGTCATTCTTATTAAAGCGGAGATAAAAACTCAAACCATGCAAAGTATCATCAACATAAGTCCCAAAGTCATTCTGCTCCTGATTATTCCGAGCCCAAATTCCTGCCCCCACCCAAAGGTTACTTTCTCTCGTACGAAGCAAATTCCAATTTAAATTTACCCCGGCATCCAATGTCTTAAATTCAGTATTCGTTAGTTTGCGGTCATCATTTGGTTTTGAGACACTGCCAGATAAAAACGCAGAAAGTCTCATGCCATGTACGTTAAGAGGCAGGTCAATAGAAACAGCACCAAAATTTAATTCATCCATAGAATCTAAAATTGAGGAATAAGAAAATTGAATACTTTCTCCAAAACCAAAAAGAGAATTCAAAGCCAAGTTTTGATAAGATTGATAAGGCCCAATCGAGTCGCTCCCTCGGTTATCAATCTCACTACCAGACCAAACCTGCCATGTCTTAATAAAAACGGTCAGCTCAAAGGCACCAGTCATCTCACCTTGTTCTTCAAGTGAAGTGTCTTCTAAACTAACACCAGGAGCATCACTAATGAGAAGTAAATACCGCTCCAAATGCGCTTGAGTAAGAGGTTTTTCTTTCATTAAAGGAGTAGAAAATTTTCGAATACCAAATAGGTCAGCATCCCCTCCCTCAAACTTCACATTTGAAATATACCCCTCAACGATGCGAATAAGCAAACGACCACCAGCCACATCTTGTGGAGGAATAATAGCACGAGATAAACTATATCCTGCCTTGTGGTAATGAGAGGTCAAACAATCAGTTATGTTTGCCAAATGTGTTTCATTTACAGTTGTGCGGAGTAAGTCAGAATAACAATAAGCAAAAGCTGAAGGTTTAAAAATAGTACCTCCCTGAAGAGTTACTGTATTAATAAATATCTCCAATTGCCCCTGATCAGACTGAGTTGGTTTCTGTCCCGGCTCTTCATCTGTTGAAGAATTTAGTCCGTCAACTGAAGGGGGTAAATAATTAGATAAGGGAGAGTTTTTTTCACTACCTTGATCAAATTTTTCCTTCGCCTGCTTTAAAGCACCATCTGAAGTTTTATTCGATTGTGCCAAAACAGGAAGAGAAAAGCAGCAAAACACAACTAGACACAATAGTCCCTTCAAACCGAAAAAGGACAATTTAGAGCATTTAAACTCGGAAAATGCTTCTGAAATTAAAAAAATAAGCCGAACTACCACAATCAACACCATAAATACTAGGAATAGAACCTAAATTGTGAAGCTTTATGGTTAATGAACCGCTAAACTATTTGATAAAATTGCCCAATCTCTAATAAAGCTAATTTAAATTTTTTCTAGTATTGTCATCAGTGAATATTAGAAAAACAGCACTGAGATAGTATTATGCGGAAATTCTTCAACCAAATCATCACTATTCCATTTTTAGTGATTGTTCTATCGCTAATGACAGCCAATCAAGCAAACGCATCGGAATGGCAAGTCCAAAAAATGAGTGGTGATGTATGGGTTGAAACAAACAAACCAACCAAAATCGCATTAACAAAAAAAACCGTTTTACAAAATGGTGATAAAATCAAAACAGGCCCAAATGGTCGTGTTCTACTAAAGCGTAATAAAGAAACAATTTTAGTTTCACCAAATTCACTGATTGGTCTTCCAGAAAAGTCGGCTGAGAAGGGTAAAACCATCATCCTTCAACAAATGGGAGAAATTCTCTTAGATGTTGAAAAAAGAAATGTAAAACATTTCGAAGTCTCAACACCCTACCTCGCTGCTGTCGTAAAAGGCACTCAATTTCGCGTAACCGTTGATGAAGAAGGCTCAAAAGTAAATGTTCTTCGCGGTAAAGTAGAAGTTTCAGACTTCAAAACAGGCCAGTTCGTTTTGGTAAAACCTGGTCAAACTGCTTTAGTCCAGACAAAACAAAAACAGGGACATATTACAGGCCTCGTGCTGAAAGGTGCTGGAGAAAAAGCGACAATCCAAAAAGGCAGCACAAAAAAACAAAGAGTGGTTCCTCTTAAATCCAAACAATTTCGTGCGCTCAAAAATAAGTCTCAAGTTACAAAAATAAAAGCAAAAAATAAAAAGACACATGACGTTAAAGTAAAATCTAAAACCAAGCTCACAAACAAGTCTCTTAAAAATTTGAGAAAGAATAAACTATCAAAAATTCGGAACAAAAAAGTCCGCGTAAAAAGAATGAGAATTGGTAAAGCAATTGGCCAAGTAAAATTAAACGTGTTCAAGTCAACAAATGGATTAAGTCGCTCCAATAAAGTTGCAAACCTATCGAATAAACGACAGAAAAAAAGAAAGTCAAAAGCCACTTTTTGGAGCAAAACCAATGGGGCTAACAATAAGACCATTTCATCTAGCGTGACCCAAGGTAATTCAGTTGCCAGCAATAACGGGAATAACGGAAACGGAAATAGCGGAAACAATGGAAATAATGGCAACGGGAACGGGAATAGCGGCAACAACGGAAATGGCAATGGAAATAATGGGAATGGGAACGGCAACGGCAACGGCAACGGCAACGGCAACGGCAACGGCAACAATGGAAACGGAAACGGCAATAACTAAAAGAGTTATTCAATTTAAACACTAAGATTTCAATCAATATGCAAACAGAAAAAGCTAATACAATACCATGAAAAAACTAGTTCCACATATAGGTGTATTCTGTTTTGTTCTTGTATTCGCACTAACAGGCCTTAGTGAAGAAATTAGCCACAAGCTAACCGAGCTCCGCTTTCAACTGTTCCCTCACCAGGCCACAGGTAAAGTTGTGCTTGTCGCAATTGATGCAAAATCAATCCAGGAAACATCAAAGTGGCCCTGGCCAAGATCTCTCCATGCAAAACTAATTAAAAAACTGACGGATGCTGGCGCAACAGATATCGCCTTTGACATCGACTTCAGCGCAAGAACAACAACAAAAGAAGATGTAGCACTTCTCAAAGCCTTAATTGCAGCAAAAGGCTCCATCATTCTGCCTAGCTTTAAACAATCTCAAAAACAAAGTAACTTACACGAACATTCTCATGACCACGATCATACCACTGGTCACGAAACTCATACCATCTATACAAACCCACTTCCCATGTATCTGGATCATTCCTGGAGAGCCAGTGTCAATATTTTCTCAACGCGCAACGGCCTCGTTCATGATATCCCTTACGGCCACATGCAAGGCGAAGAATTCATACCGTCTCTGTCTTCAATCCTTGCTGGCATCTATCAACAAGAAAACAAAGATTTTCATATCGATTACAGCATCCAGGCAAATACCATTCCAACGGTCTCTTATGTTGACGTACTCAATAACAAAGTTAGAAAAGAATTCTTTAAAGGCAAAAAAGTCATCATCGGCGCCACAGCAACAGAATTAGGTGATCACTTCATTGTTCCCTCACAAGGAATAATCTCAGGCCCCTCACTTCAAGTTTTAGCTACAGAAACCTTGTTGCAAAATCGCCAGCTCGTGCACACGAGTTTTGAAACAACACTAATAACAACCATTATTTTTGCCGTCTTTATATTCTGGCTCACTTTAAAAGTGGACCTTGCAAACCGCTTATATACGTTTGTCTTGGCTAGTGCTTCAATTGAGATTATCGCACTTTACCTTCATCTAAACACAAGCTTGATGATAGACACCTCACTCATGCACCTTTGTGTGGCTGGCTATTTGGTCGTTGCTTTGTTGAAAGAAATTGATTTCAAAAACATGCTCACGCAACACTCCCAACAAGAACTAGAAAATAAGAAAAAAATCTTCGAGCAGGTTTTTAAAGATAGCTTCACAAGCACAATCATCACAGACAAAAAAGGCAAAGTTCATTTCATCAATGTTAAAGCTCTGAAGCTTTTAAACCTGGAAAATGAGAAAAATTTAACAGGAAAACATTTCAGTGAAATTCTACCTGTCGACATCGTCACTTCAACCTATCAGCTATTAGAACAGCAAATAAACAACACAACATTACACTACTCAAGTCATACAGAAGTTGAGACAACAGATGATACAACAAAACATATTGAATACATTGTCTCATTGTCAGTTTTAAAAGATATCAAAGATAACAAACCCGAAAATATAATTACATTTACGTTCCAAGACATCACAGCAAAACAACAAGCCGAACTTGCTCAAAAAGAAGCAACCCTCGCAGCGATTAATGCCAATAAAGCAAAAACAGAATTCCTAACAACCATGAGCCATGAGTTAAGAACACCCCTTAATTCTATTCTTGGTTTTTCAGAAATCATTCAAAATCAATCCTTAGGTCCAGACCAAATGGATAAATATATTGATTTCGCAAGTGACATTCAAAACAGCGGGCGGCAATTATTAAAAGTCGTCAATAACATTCTTGAAGTCACAAAAATGGAATCAGGATCTATTCAGCTTCACGAAGAAAAATGCGACTTAGTCGACATTATAGAAGATGCAATTGAAGAAACATCTTATGAATTTAAAGGCCAATCTTTAAACATAACTTTTGAACATGATCAGAAAATCCCTGGGTTATTGGCAGATGCAAACTTATGTAAAAAAACTTTCAGCGCTATCATATCCAACGCCATCAAATTCTCTCCAACAAATGAAGAAATAAAAATAGCCGTTTCCAAAAGTCCCAAAGGTGAAGTTTGCATTTCAGTTGCAGATAAAGGTGATGGTATCAGTAAAAATGAGATTGAAAATATTTTCAAACCTTTCTACCAAGTGGATAGTTCTAAAGTCCGCCAATATGAGGGAACAGGCCTTGGCTTAACCACTGCCAATGCTTACATAAATCTACATAGAGGCAGTATTAAAGTAGATAGCATCCTAAGCAAGGGAACAATCATGCACATTATATTCCCTAAAAACCGCACGGTTGAAAACCCAGATACGATCATTAATTTAAACACAATAGATCAAAGTATAAATTCTGAAAATTCAGCCCCATTAATACCTGCAAAGCTTGCTTAAACTTGGCTGTTAATTCACTCAAATTTGTAACCAATTGACAATGAGAGCCCCTTGCAGTGCCTTGCCGAAGATGTAATATTACAACGATCTAAATTTTATTTCATTTTTACTTTTGATTGTAACAAACACCTATGAGTGACCTCGATAAAAAAAATTGCTGCTCAAATTATCGCTCCGAATGCCCATTATCTTGTGTTCTGGAGCTATTAGGAGACAAATGGACACTCTTGATAATAAGGGATGTTTTAACAGGCAAACACAGATACGGAGATTTCGAAAAGTCTCCAGAACAAATCCCAACAAACATCCTTGCTGAACGGCTCAAACGCCTCGTCAGAGAAGAAATTATGGAAAAGGTCTGTTATCAACAACGCCCACCGCGTTATGCCTATAAACTAACCCCAAAAGGAGCTGATCTCATAGAAATTTTAAAACACCTCACATTATGGGGCGTTAAATATGAAGTCGGTATGGGAAAACCTCCGGAAAAATTATGGAACCTAAGTTCCAAAGACATTCTCAAAAATCAAGAAGCTATCATTTCAAAACTACTTATAAACAAAGGTCAAACGAGTGACGCATAAATCTCTTTCCGATTTAACTCCTGCCATCATACTCGTAGAACCACAATTAGGAGAAAACATCGGTACCGCTGCAAGAGCCATGGCTAATTTTGGTTTAACCGACCTTAGAATTGTCAATCCAAGGGATGGCTGGCCAAATGAACACGCCCAAAAAGCAAGTGCAAATGCCATTCATGTTGTTGATAATGCACAAATTTTTGAAAGTCTTGAAGACGCGATCGCAGATTTGCAATATATCTGTGCAACTACAGCCAGGCCAAGAGACATGGTGAAAGAAATCCTGTCTCCAGAATCTGTAGCCACTGTCATGCACAAAAAAGCGGCACAGAAACAAACCATTGGAATTTTATTCGGACGAGAAAAATCAGGATTAACCAACACAGACATTTCTTATGCTGATTCAATTGTGATCGCACCAGTTGACCCGAGTTGTGCCTCACTCAACTTAGCTCAATGTGTCTTATTAATGGGCTACGAATGGCGCCGGCAACTCAATTTGCCCACACTTGGCCGCAAAACTCAATTTGATGGACCGGCTGAAGAAGGGACTTTCATCAAAGAAAACCGTCCGGCGACCAAAAAAGAATTAACAGGACTAATAAATCATCTAAAAAAAGAGTTAGAAAGTTCAGGTTTCTTAAGAACCGTAGAAAAGACGCCACAAATGATGCGTAACATAAGAAATATGATTATAAGGATGCAACCGACGGATCAGGATGTCAGAACATTGAGGGGAATAATAGCATCTCTTGTTAAGGGTGCTGATAAAACTGGTTTATAAAACATCGAATTTTGTGTTAATTAGATAATTGGTCGCAAAATGCCATAGTAATGCCCTTATTTTACTATTGCGATTGCCATCATACATGATAGCGTTGGGAACGCGTACTGGAGAGGCTTTTAAAAAATGATAATGCGTTGTTTAAAGCAATTAACGGCTGTAGTTTTGGGTATATTTCTACTCTCAAGCAGTGCAATTGCTCAAGAGGCAGGTAACAAACCAGCAATTAAGGACAAAACTGTAAAAGTTTTGATGAAATTCGCGTTTGGGTTAATGCCTGAGGTATATACGGGCCCAGATGGGAAAAAAATTGCCATCAACAAAAAGAACCCTGATGAAGTTATGATCCCTGTTGATGATGCAAGACGCATTATTCTTGTCGCTGACCGTTCTGCAAAGGCTCAAAATTGTGATTTAAAGGTTATGCAGACTTTAAATCATAATGCCATGGTAAAATACGAGCAAGTCTTCAAAAGTTGGACAAAAAAACAAAAACTATTCATCAACCAGCTCCACCTTTTCACGGTTCTTTACATGACAGGCAATGTAAAGTTCAATGAAAAGGAAAAAACCAAGGAAGAAAAAGCAGCTGAAAGAAAAGCTCCAAACCTTGAAAACAAATACAAATGTTCAGATGATGAGCGCAAAACAGTAGCCGCATCAGTCGATGCATATTTGGACAAAATGGCCAAAGCCATCAAAGAAGAGCTAATTCGGCGCAAAAAGCTCGGCTCAAACGAAAAAAAAAATGAAGAAGTGAAGAAAGCTCAAAAATAATAACAAATAGAGCAAATCTCATTTCATTTAAAAATTGACACAGATACCGTGTCAGACTATACATCACCAATTCAAAGGCGGATATTTAAAGACCTTCCTTTCAAATGAAGGTCTAATAGAAAATAACCGCCTTTTTTTCGTGTCTGCGACATCAGCTCCTCCAAAGGCTTTGATGTCTGTCAGTCTGAGCAAGCCCCATTTATATATCTTTATAAATGTTAAGTCTTAGGTTCAGGCTAAGGAAGGCGCGATCCATAATTTAAACATAGCAATTTGGAGCATTGAAAAATGTCAAAACGCATTAGCGCTAAATACAAAATTGATCGCCGCATGGGCGAAAACATCTGGGGCCGTCCAAAAAGCCCTGTAAACCGCCGCGATTACGGCCCTGGTGAACATGGCCAACGCCGCAAAGGCAAATTGTCAGATTTCGGTCTACAGCTTCGCGCAAAGCAAAAGCTAAAAGGCTACTATGGCAACATCGGTGAAAAACAATTCCGCGCCATCTACAAAGAAGCTGACCGTATCAAAGGTGATACAGGTGAAAACCTCATCGGCCTACTTGAGCAACGCCTTGACGCAATCGTATACCGCGCCAAGTTCGTGCCAACAGTATTTGCAGCACGTCAGTTCGTGAACCACGGCCACGTGAAAGTAAACGGCAAGAAAGTCAACATTCCAAGCTACCGCTGTAAAGTCGGTGACGTGATCGAAGTAAAAGAAAAGTCAAAGCAACTGCCTTTAGTTGTAGAAGCAACTCAAAGCTCAGAGCGCGACACACCAGATTACTTGTCAGTTGACGAAGGCAAACTAGCAGCCACATTCAACCAAGTTCCAACTTTGTCAGATGTACCCTACCCGGTCATCATGGAACCAAACCTGGTTGTCGAATTTTACTCAAGATAATCTTGATCTACAGTTTGATATTCAAAAGGCCGCTATTCATTTAGCGGCCTTTTATTTTGTCTCACGGGCTATTCCGCCACGAAAAGCGGCGGGCCCTCCAACGGGGCGGCGCTCGCGCTGGACGCCTATGGCGTCATGTCCGTGCTCTGAAGAAGAGCACTCCCTTCTTCGGTAAGATACTTCTTAAGCGTTTTAATAAGTTTTATACTATCTGCCCCCCCCTCATCCTCCTATAAAACTCACTCTCATACTTCACTCCCAGCTCCTCCACCGCGTCATCCCGGCCGCAGGTAAGCCTGTGACCCGGGATCCACCTCTCCTTTTTACGGATATTTCAAGTATCACTCCCCACTTCAATCTTCTGTCTTGTAATCGTCAAGAACTCACGCCATATTTATAAATAACGGGGAGACGAGGGAATGGAATTTCTGCAAACAACTTGGGCTTGGTTTATTGATTTACTGTCAGTAACAATTAAATATTTAGACCCTGCCATAGACTGGATTAACGACAATCGTTATTTTACAGCGATCGCAATCCTGTTAAGTTTCCTAGCTGCCTTGAAAACATTCTGGCCGTCAAAACCGAACCCAGAAGAAGAAAACAAACAAAATTCACTTTCCTCTTCCCCCGAAGACTTCGCCAAAGCCTACATAGCTTCTTATAAAAGAGGCAAACAAACTGCAGAAGCAAAACTTCTACAAGACCTAAAGGCCAAGGATCAGGTAATAAGTGACCTAGCCAAAGCTATTGAAGCTCTGCTAACAATGCGCAACGAAGCAAAAACAAAATCTGAACAAATCGCCATTGACACCGCTATGGCTCATGTAGCGGATGGCAACAACAGCCAAGCAGAAGCCATTTTAGAGCTACTCTTTGTGGAACAATCAAAACACAGCCAAGAAGTCAACAAACAAGCCGCCATCACCTCTCGCCACATCGGCGCTCTTGCCTTTTTGCATGACACTGACAAAGCCTTCAAAGCCTATAAACGCGCTACAGAGCTTGATCCAGAAGATGCCGATGGTTGGAAGAGGCTTGGTTTGTTACAAGACCGCCTCGGTCAGTTTGAAAATGCCATCAAATCTTATGAAAAAGTGCTGGCCCTTGGTAACAGCACTGCCGACCAATCCCTAATCGCAGCCGCTTCGGGCAACCTTGGACTAATCTATAGGAAACAAGGAGATCTTAAAAAATTCGAAGACCTACAGCTGAAATCTCTTAAAATATTCGAACAACTTGATAATCAACAAGGCATGGCAAGTAGCCATGGCAACCTTGGGATAATCTACGAAACACGCGGTGATCTTAAAAAAGCCGAAGACGCACAGCTCAAAGCACTAAAAATCAACGAGCAAATCAGCAATCAACAAGGCATAGCAAATTGCTATACCAACCTTGGAACAATCTATCGATCATGTAGAGATCTTGAAAAGGCAGAAAGCGCACAATTCAAAGCTCTAAAAATCAACGAACAGCTCAATAATCAACAAGGCATGGCACAGAACTATGGCAACCTTGGTACTATATACAGAATACGTGGCAACCTTGAAAAAGCAGAAAACATACAGCTCAAAGCTCTCAAAACCTTCAAACAAATCAAAAACAAACACGGTATCGCAATGAGCTTAAACAGCATTGGACTAACCTACCTGACACAAGGCGAGTTCAATAAGGCTAAAAACGCACAGCTCAAAGCTCTAGAAATCCATGAACAACTCGGAAATAAACAAGGTATGGCAAATAGCTATTGCAACCTCGGACTAATCTATCAAACACAAGGCGACCTCGAAAAAGCGGAAGACGCACAGCTCAAATCTCTCAAAATAGAAGAACAACTCGGCAATAAACAAGGCATAGCACAGAGCTATGGCAACCTCGGACTTATCTATCAAACTCAAGGCGATCTCGAAAAAGCTGAAGACGCACAGCTCAAATCTCTCAAAATCAAAGAACAACTTGGCAATAAACAAGGCATGGCAAATAGCTATGGCAACCTTGGCGGCATCTCTGAACTCAAAGGCAATATGAGTGAAGCCTGCGCCCACTGGCAAAAAGCCCTCGCCCTATTCACCGAAGTTGGCGCCAAACCCGAGATAGAGTTGGTCTCCGGCTGGCTAAAAGCCGCCAACTATCCAGATATAAAGAAATCAGCAAGCGACTAACCCCGCACTATCCACTTGCCCACAAAGCTTTCCACCTGCCTCATCCCGGCCGCAGGCAAGCCTGTGCCCCAGGGTCCCACGACCAGCACCGTCATCCCGGCCTCAGGCGAGCCTGCGTCCCGGGATCCACCTCTCCTTTTTACGGATTTTTCAATCAGCTCTCATTCTTGCGTCTTCACCACCAACTTTCCCCTTAAACAACCAGTCATCTTAGGCTAATATACCCCCAACAAACCGCAGCTTAAGATGGAAGCCAAGCATGCAAACACACAATCGTTTCAAAGCTCTCTTAATGATGCTTGTATGTTTTATCGGCTTTATTGCCTATTACGGCATCCAATCTCCGACTTACTTGATCGATGACCAAAGTGAGAATGAACAGCTTGCTCAGACAAAAAAACAAGCCATCAAAGTTGATCTCCAAAACCCAAAAAAATCTGTAGAGACAGCAAAACCCAAAGTACAAAAAAAACAAAACACTAAAGATAAAAAAGGCGCCACAGATAAACAAAATGCTTTGGTCTCTCTTCTAAACCAGACAAAAAACAACCCCAAAGACCCAAGCGCTTGGAACAAGCTTGGTAAATACCAAAAACAAATCGGCAAACTAAATGACGCCATCAACTCATTTGAAAAAGTAAAAACTCTCGGCATGACAAAAGGCAATGAAACACTCATTGCCAGCGCACTCACAAATTTAGGTCTTGTCTATAAAGACAAAGGCAACTTCACAAAAGCTGAGGAAAATCAAATTGCCGCGCTTCAACTTTATCAAAGCCTAAAAGACCAAAAAGGCATGGCCAATAATTATAATAATCTTGGCCGCACTTATCACCTCATGGGCCAAACAGACAGAGCTATAGAAACCTTATTTAAATCCTTAGCCATCAATCTCGATCTGAAAAATCAAGAAGGCATGGCCCAAAACTTCGGTAACCTTGGTGAATCTTACCGAGCAAAAGGAAGCTTGGCTGAAGCTGAATATGCACAAGGCAAATCTTTAGAACTCAATAAAAAGCTCGGCAACACAAAGAACATTATTGCCAATCACATCAATCTCGGCATCATCTACGGCCAGAATGGAAATTACACAAAATCTGAAAATGCATTCTTTGAAGCACTTGCTGAAAACAAAAAACAGAACAACAAAAGAATTGAAGCCAAAATTTACTCAAACCTTGGCCTCCTTTATCAACTAAGAAAACAATATAAAAAAGCTGAAACCATCCAATTGAAATCTATAAAAATTAACAAACAACTCGGCAACAAACGCGGGCTCGCCATCTCTACGTATAATCTAGCTCTGGTGAATTTAAAAACCAACCAATTGCAAAATGCCTGTAGCAATTTCAAAAAAGCCAAAACACTGTTTACACAAATCAACTTAAAAAAGCGATTGACCAAAACCAATCAATTTTTGAGCAACTTAAGCTGTGACCTACAAAACTAAGCTCTAAACCCAATTAGAAGTTGATCTACAAAGCATAAAAAAGTCATAACTTGACAGGGCACCCAATTCACGGCATCAGCTAACCTCAAATAGAGATCGCCGGAAAGAAAATTTACGAATGTCAGAAACAGCCGCACCAGAGCCAAAAGAAACCGAACAACAAGTAGATGAGAAACAAAGCCCACCAGCTTCAAACACAGCCCACCCACTGTTTCAAAACACACCGAGCTCTGTTGAGTTCACAAAACTGCGCAAGCGATTAATCAAACAAATGCGCCAAGCCATAGATGATTTCGACATGCTTGGTTTAAACGCCAAACCAGTCGACGGTGTCAAACCTAGCGCCTCAAAAAAATGGCTCGTCTGTGTCTCTGGTGGCAAAGATAGTTACGGCCTCATTAGCTTGCTGCATGATCTCAAATGGCGTGGCCTATTGCCCGTTGAGCTCATCGCAATGAACCTCGATCAAAAGCAACCCGGCTTCCCAAGTCACATATTGCCAGAATTTTTCAAGCAATATGACATCCCAAATCACATCGAGACACAAGACACCTACACCATCGTCACAGACAAAGTGCCGGCAAATAAAACCTATTGCTCACTCTGCTCGAGGCTACGCCGTGGTATCATCTACACTGTCGCCAAAAAACTCGGCTGCGATACTGTTGTCCTTGGTCACCACAGAGAAGATATCTTAGAAACATTTCTTTTAAACCTTTTTTTCGGCGCCAAGCTCTCTGCCATGCCACCAAAACTTCTCAATGAAGAAGGCACGCTAAATCTCATTCGCCCTCTTTCTTATGTTGCCGAGAATGATTTAAGCAAATTTTCAAACTACATGAACTTCCCGATTATCCCATGTGACCTCTGCGGAAGCCAAGATGGTCTACAGCGCCAGCAAATGAAAAAACTCTTGACATCCTGGGAAGAGCAAAGACCCGGCACAAAAGAAATGATGCTGAAATCTTTAGGAAATATCCGTCCATCACAACTTTTAGATCAAAAATTATTCGATTTTTCAGACCTAAGTCCAAAGCTTCCAGAAAATTCTTAAATCAGTAAATAGGTCATTTCAGCGCATTAAATTGAATTTTACGCAGTTTTTAGCGTTTTTACCCTCATTTCATGCAAAATTTAACAAATGCCCCTTGCCCCGCAATAAACCTTCACGTATACCCAACCTAAATTCAAACATATCATCTACTTTCCAAATAAAAGAGGTAATTTATGAGCAAAATTAAAGTTGCAAATCCTGTTGTCGAGCTTGATGGCGACGAAATGACGCGGATTATATGGCAGTTCATCAAAGACAAGCTCATCCATCCTTACCTTGATATTGACCTCCATTATTATGACCTGGGCGTTGAAGAACGTGACAGAACAGATGATCAAATCACAATCGATTCAGCCGAAGCGATTAAGAAATACGGTGTTGGCGTAAAATGCGCGACCATCACTCCAGATGAAGACCGTGTAGAAGAATTTAAACTAAAACAAATGTGGCGATCTCCAAACGGCACAATCCGTAATATCCTAGGCGGCGTTGTTTTCCGCGAGCCTATTATTTGCCAAAACGTACCGCGCCTTGTCCCAGGTTGGACAGACCCAATCGTCGTTGGCCGTCACGCATTTGGTGACCAATACCGCGCAACAGACTTCCTCGTGCCTGGCAAAGGCAAGCTGACTATGAAGTTTGAAGGTGAAGACGGACAAATCATCGAAAAAGAAATTTTCGAATTCCCAGATGCAGGTATTGCAATGGGCATGTACAATCTTGATGCTTCAATCCGCGATTTTGCCCGCGCTTGTATGAACTACGGCCTGAACCGCGAATGGCCTGTTTATCTGTCTACTAAAAATACCATCCTAAAAGCATATGATGGTCGCTTTAAAGACTTGTTCCAAGAAGTATATGAAAATGAATTTGAAGCAAAATTCAAAGCACTTGGCATAACTTACGAACACCGCTTAATCGATGATATGGTTGCTTGTGCCATGAAATGGTCTGGCAAATATGTTTGGGCTTGTAAAAACTATGATGGTGATGTGCAATCAGACACTGTTGCTCAAGGCTTTGGTTCATTAGGTCTTATGACATCAGTTCTAATGACACCAGACGGGAAAACTGTTGAAGCTGAAGCGGCCCACGGCACTGTGACACGTCACTACCGCCTCCATCAAGAAGGCAAAGAAACTTCAACAAACTCAATCGCATCGATCTTCGCATGGACACGTGGCCTAGCCCACCGCGCAAAACTTGATGACAATGCTGAGCTTGCAAAATTTGCAAACACATTAGAAAAAGTTTGCGTAGATACAGTTGAATCTGGCCACATGACTAAAGACTTAGCTCTTCTTGTTGGACCAGATCAAAAATGGCTTTCTACCATTGGCTTCTTGGATCAAGTCGATCAGAACCTACAAAAAGCAATGGCTTAAATTTAAAAATTCAAAGCTACAAAAAAAGGGAGCCTTCTATTAGAAGGCTCCCTTTTTTATTGTCTTTTGTTCATTGAGAATTAAACACATAACTTTTAATCCTTATCAATTTCCCACTTCCCACTCACCACTCATACGAGCTGTCGCCACTTCGCGGATATGGTGGTTCATATCTTTATTCTTGCGAAGCAAATATTCAAAATCATCACGGTCTAATTGAAGCAGATGACAATTAGTCAGCGCTTTTGCCGTCACATTATACCCACCGCTGGAAAGTAGCCCGGCTTCTCCAAAAAAAGCTCCAGGCTCAATCACCACACTGTCCGTGCCATTATAAAGCTCCACATTCCCAGAGACGATAAAATACATCCCCGTTGCCTCTTTCCCTTTTTCAAAAATCACAATATCTTTTGGAAAACGCTGCGAATGTAGTAGCCCCATAATCTCAGCCACTTGAGAGGCTTCCAACCGGTTAAAGAGCGGCACCCGCGCAACCATATTCCAGTTGATCACAAATTCACGCCGATTTATCTCCTGTGCGAAGCCGGTTGAAATAATCCCGATAGGCAAAGCAAACATGCCAAGTCCAAACACCATAAACAAACTACTCCACAATTTGCCAAGCGTCGTCACCGGCACCGCATCTCCATAACCAACCGTCGTCAATGTCGCCAAGGCCCACCACATCGCGGAAGGGATATCACCAAAAGTCTCTGGCTGAACATTCCCTTCAATATAATGCATACCCGTTGACGCAAAAAGTAGTAGCGCCAGCATAATCATCAGAGAAGCAAAAAGAGCCCGCCCCTCTTTATAAAAAACCTTGGCAATCACCTGCATGGCTGGTGAATAGCGAATGATCTTTAAAAAACGGAAAAGCCTGAGCACACGAAGCAACCGCAAATCTGCCCCAACGAGTGAACCGAGATAAAAAGGAAGCACAGCTACAAGATCAATAATCTGCAAAGGATGTAATGCAAATTTCAAACGAGCCTTCCAGGAAGGAAGCTCGCGCAGCGGCGGGTGCTCAACACAAGCCCAGAGGCGAAGGATATATTCGATCGTGAAAAAGATGATTGAGAAAGCTTCAAAACCATCAAGAAAAGTACCATAGTCATCATAAATCGAGACAACAGAGCCAAGCAAAAACGCCGCTACGTTGAGTAAAATCATAACAACGATAACAACATCACAAACTACACTCGGCACATCATCAGATGTCCCAGTTTCCAAGATCTGATGAAGTCGATGCCGTGAAACTACTTTAGGGGTATCGATCATCAAATCTTCCAATCTGCAAATAGAATTTTGAATAGGTTGTGTAGGGGCGTTTTACTATTAAACGGAATTAGCCCCTTATATGGCCTTTTTTATTTGCTCAAGAGCATGATCAGCCCTGTCAGCATCAGGTCCACCCGCTTGCGCCATATCAGGCCGGCCACCGCCGCCTTTGCCGCCTAAAGCTTCAGAGCCAATACGCACCAAATCAACAGCACTAAACTTGTCCGTCAAATCATCGGTGACACCAACAGAAATACCTGCCTTACCATCGGACTTACCAATGATAACAACAATGCCTGATTTAACTGTCTTTTTCGCTTCATCAACCAACGAGCGCAAATCTTTAGCTGGCAAATCTTCAATAACCCGGCCCATAAAAGAAACACCTGAAATCTCTTCAACAGCTTCAGCATTACCATCCGAGCCACCCATCGCCATCTGTTTCTTAAGGTCAGAAACCTGGTTTTCTAGTTTGCGACGCTCAGCAACCAAGCTTTCCAAACGCTCAACCAGTTGCACAGGCGGCACCTTTAAAGCAGCAGATGCATCCTTGACCATTTGATCTTGCCCCGCCAAAAAGGCCCGAGCCGCCTCACCGGTTAAAGCTTCGAGCCGGCGCACACCAGAGGCAACAGCACTCTCATTAATGACATGCACCAAACCAATGTCACCTGTACGGGTCACATGCGTACCACCACAGAGCTCTAGAGAATAAACCTTACCCGCCTTTTCACCATGCAAAGCCGAGCCCATAGAAACAACACGAACCTCTTCGCCATATTTCTCACCAAACAACGCCATGGCTCCAGCTTCTTTCGCATCATCAACAGCCATCAAACGGGTTTCTACCGGCGCGTTTTGCAAAACGATTTCATTCGCTAAATTTTCGACCCGTTTGATCTCATCCAGATCCATTGGTTTTGTGTGAGAAAAGTCAAAACGCAAACGACCATCATCAACCAACGATCCCTTCTGCGCGACATGGTCGCCCAATGTTTCACGCAAAGCTTCATGCAGCAAATGTGTGGCAGAGTGGTTCGAGCGAATGGCCGTCCGGCGGGTTCCATCAACCGCGAGCACCGCTGATTGCCCAACCTTAATCGCACCCTTTTCCAGAGTACCCATATGAACAAATAAATTGCCAAGCTTCTTTAGCGTATCAGAGACGACAAACTCAGAGCCATCAGCAAAAACAATGCGGCCCTTATCACCAACCTGACCACCAGATTCAGCATAAAAAGGAGTTTGGTTAAAAAGCAAACTCCCCTCTTCCCCTTTTTTCAAAGAGGTTGCAACTTCACCGTCCTTAACGATTGCAACGAGGCCGCCCTCACCTTCTTCATGGCTATATCCAAGAAATTCAGTAGCACCGAGCTCATCCTGCAAACCAAACCAAACACTGTCATCAGCTGTATCGCCGGAACCTTTCCAGTTTTTCTTGGCTTCAGCTTTTTGAAAAGCCATAGCTTCGTCAAAACCTTTTTTCTCAACTGTAATGCCGCGAGCCTTTAGAGCATCTTCTGTCAAATCCAGCGGAAAGCCATAAGTGTCATAAAGCTTAAACGCAACACCGCCTTCAAGCGCATCACCAGATTTAAGGTCCGCACTTTCTTCATCCAAGAGTTTCAACCCACGCTCAAGAGTTTTACGAAACCGTTGTTCTTCCAAGTGAAGTGTTTCACTAATCAAACTTTCACCGCGCACCAAATCAGGATACGCCTGTCCCATCTCACGAATGAGCGCAGGGAGCAATTTATACATCAAGGGCTCTCTAGCACCCAGCAACTCAGCATGGCGCATCGCGCGGCGCATAATCCGGCGCAACACATAACCGCGCCCTTCATTAGATGGCAAAACCCCATCAGCAATAAGAAAACTACTCGCTCGCAAATGGTCCGCAATCACACGGTGCGAAGCTTTGCGCTCACCTTGATCATCACATCCTAAAATATCAACAGAAGCTGCTATGAGATTTTTAAAAAGATCCGTCTCATAATTATCATGTGTGCCTTGTAATACGGCAGCAATACGCTCTAACCCCATGCCCGTATCAATAGATGGGCGCGGCAAATCAAGGCGCTCTTTTTCTGTCTGCTCATATTGCATGAACACCAAATTCCAAATCTCAATAAAACGGTCACCATCTTCATCTGGGCTACCGGGAGGGCCACCAGGAATATGATCACCATGGTCAAAGAAAATTTCAGAACACGGCCCACATGGTCCTGTATCACCCATCGACCAAAAATTATCGGATGTTGAAATACGAATGATTTTTTCGTCACTTAGACCCGCGATTTTTTTCCAAAGTTCAGCTGCTTCTTCGTCCTCAGAATAAACGGTAACGAGAAGCTTTTTCTTATCAAGCCCAAAATCCTTGGTGATTAATTCCCAAGCATTGCTGATCGCTTCTTCCTTGAAATAATCTCCAAAAGAGAAATTGCCAAGCATTTCAAAAAATGTGTGATGCCGCGCCGTAAAGCCAACATTGTCCAGGTCATTATGCTTACCGCCCGCTCGAACGCACTTCTGACTGGAGGTCGCGCGCTTATAGTCGCGTTTTTCAACACCTGTGAAAACATTTTTAAAAGGAACCATCCCCGCATTGGTAAACATCAATGTCGGATCATTTAATGGCACCAAAGAGCTTGAAGGAACAATCTCATGTCCCTTTCCTTCAAAAAACTCAAGGAACGTTTTTCTTATGTCGTTAACACCAGTCATTTTATTCACACCAGCCTACGGTAAATTAGCTTTAATTATTATTATAGAACGCTCCGCCCAAAGGAGGAGTACTCTAAAGCCTTTTATCAGGGCTTAAGAGAGAACTCTAGCTTTTCTAAACGAAAGTTCCGCAATTCTTCTTTTATCATCGATTAAAGTGAATTAAGAGCATAAATTCACATAAGAAATCAATAATCAAAATGTAAGAGATAGGAGACAAGGAATAATTAACAAACTTCTCAAAACAGATGAATTTTAAAGTGTTTTTTTTAGGTAATAACGTGACTTTTGATAAGAACCAATACAAAAGACAATAGAGCCTTACATAATATGATTTCTTAAAAAATATCTTACCGAAGAAGGAGTGACGCCTTTTTGGTCTTCATATTCCCCATAAGCAACCGATCAAAGGCGACAGGACATGGCAGCCCGAGCTGCCCGGCGTAAGCGCCGCCCTTTCGGAGGGCCTGACGCTCATCGCGTCAGAATAGCCCGTGAGATAAAAAAAGCCCAGCTTTGAGCCGGGCTTTAATTTCAAATCTCAAAGTATATAGTTAATAACGCACTCAAATTCGAGCCATTAAAAACCTACATATCTTATTCTTCAGGTTCTTTGTCTTCTTCTTCGTCTTTTTCAGGTTCACCTTCCAAGATTTGTTCAGCAATCAAACCTGCATTCGCGCGTATGGCTGTATCAATTTTTGCGTATGTTTCAGGGTTTTCAAGAAGGAACTTTTTTGCATTTTCCCGGCCCTGACCAATTTTTTCGCCTTCATAGGCATACCAGGCACCCGCTTTATCAACGATCCCGGCTTTAACGCCAAGATCAACCAACTCACCGGTTTGCGAAATACCTTGCCCATACATAATATCAAACTCAACCTGACGGAACGGCGGGGCAACCTTATTCTTAACAACCTTCACTCGTGTCTGGTTACCAACAACCTCATCTTGCGCTTTAATTTGCCCAATCCGGCGAATATCCAAACGAACAGAGGCATAAAATTTCAAAGCATTACCGCCTGTTGTGGTCTCAGGAGAGCCAAACATAACACCAATTTTATGACGGATCTGGTTGATGAAAATCACCATCGTTTTCGATTTTGAAATAGAGCCCGTTAATTTACGGAGCGCCTGGCTCATCAAACGTGCCTGGAGACCAGGCAAACTATCACCCATCTCACCTTCAAGTTCAGCTCTTGGGGTAAGTGCGGCCACACTATCAACCACCAAAACATCGACCGCACCAGAACGAACAAGTGTATCGGTAATCTCCAGTGCTTGCTCACCAGTATCTGGTTGAGAAATAAGAAGGTCATCAATATTCACACCAAGCTTCTTGGCATAAACTGGATCAACAGCATGCTCAGCATCAACAAAGGCGCACACGCCGCCTTTTTTCTGCGCTTCTGCAACCACATGCAAAGCAAGTGTTGTCTTACCTGAACTTTCAGGGCCATAAACTTCAATGATCCGGCCGCGCGGCAATCCACCTATACCAAGGGCAATATCAAGCCCCAAAGAGCCAGTGGGAACAGCATCAACGTCAACTTGAAAAGAGTCAGTTCCAAGCTTCATAATCGAGCCCTTACCAAAATTCTTTTCAATCTGAGATAGCGCGGATTGTAACGCCTTATCCTTATCCATCATATTCCCTTCAATAACCTGTAAAGCTGCATTTGCCATATCTAATACCCCTTATTTCATCAATCAGAAAAACATTCAATCTCCAATAAATGTACCACATTTGTTCTCATTCTGGCAATAGGACATAAGGTATTGAAAAAAATAGATAATTAAAAAAATGTTCCAAATTTGTTCTTAAAAATGAATCAAAAGTTACATGTGGATAATATTCTCCAAAAAATGAACCAAACACCAGCAAATGACGACCAATTCATAAGAAATGGCAACCGTCATTTCCTATTTTCAAAAAATTGGAGGATCTAATGATATCAAAACCAATTAAGACAACAGCTTTAAACTCTCTTGTATTGATAACAGCCCTATTTATAGGGATCTCTGGTGCAAATGCACGAAGCTTAAAAGCCAATGTCAAAGACAAACCATGGCTTGGATGCTGTAAACATTGCAGCACCATACAATGTTCTGGTTGTAGTGAAACAACACCACTTGAGGCAGGTGGCTGTAACTTTATTGCCAATTGCACCACCAAAGATGATGAAACCAAATGCAAACCGAGTTCATCATCTCTTAAAAAGCTACGTAAATTGAAAGCGAAGTAAGACACACAAAAACAAGAAAGGCCAACTGATTTATCAGTTGGCCTTCTCAATAATCTATAATTTAAAGCGCATACGAAATAAATTCAACGAACCTAACTAATTACCAATGAAAGCTAGCCTTACTAACTAGAGCGTTCCGCCTTAAAGTGGATACAGGTTTTGGGAATAGTGCGGTTGCTAGTGGGCAACTGAAGTGCACAAAAAAGGAACGCTAAAACAAGAATCTAGAGCATTCAAATGAATCTACCTAACGAGGAATGCTCTAGCTCGCCTCAAGCACGTCTTTCACTGTGGCTGCCAATTGTTTTAATGAGAAAGGTTTGGGTAAGAATGTAAAGGTCTCCCCCTCACCCAAATTCTTTTCAAACGCATCTTCTGCATAGCCCGAAATAAAGATCACTTTCACATCCGGTAAACTATCTCGCAAATGCGTAAGCATTGTCGGCCCATCCATCTCTGGCATCATCACATCAGAGATCACCAAATCAATCCCACCATCATGAGCAGCGACAACATCCAAAGCATCTGTTCCAGAGTTCGCCTCTAAAACATTATACCCCCGCATGGAAAGTGCACGAACCGCAAAACTACGAACAGCCTCTTCATCTTCAACAAGAAGCAGTGTTTCGGAGCCAGTTAAATCTTTAGGTTTCTCTTCAATCTGAACCGGCACATCAACTGCGGCTTCAACTTCATCTGCTACATGACGTGGAAGATAAATTTTAAAAGTTGTGCCCTGTCCTTCAGCACTGTCGACAAAAATATACCCATCCGTTTGCTTCACTATACCATAAACCATGGAGAGACCAAGTCCGGTCCCTTTGCCGATATCTTTTGTTGTAAAGAAAGGCTCAAAGATTTTATCTATCGTTTCTTGCGGCATACCACAGCCGGTGTCTGTAACTTCAAGCAGCACATATTCACCAGGCTTTAACCCGCGTTTTTCTTCTTTTAGTGAGCGGTGTTCAGCAATATTTTCAGTTCTTAGGGTCAAAGTGCCACTACCAATACCAGCATCACTTAGACCATTAGCAGCCATACCCTCAAGCATTGCATCACGCGCATTCACGGCTAAATTGATAATCACCTGATCAAACTGATGATGATCAGCTTTCACCTCCCAGAGGTCTCGCCCATGGTCAACCTTCAGCTCAATTTTCTCACCCAACAAACGAGAGAGCATAGCCGTCACATCTTTAATCACATCATGTAATGAGAGCACCTCAAGTCGCAAAGTCTGCTGGCGAGAAAACGCCAAAAGCTGTCGCACCAACCGCGCAGCCCTATTCGCATTTTGCTTAATGTGCATCATGTCTTTAAAAGAAGGATCGGTTGGGCGATGGCTACCAATAAGTAAATCCGTATACCCAATAATCGCAGTAAGAACATTATTAAAGTCATGCGCAATACCACCAGCTAATTGGCCAACGGCCTGCATTTTCTGGCTTTGCGCAAACTGTTCCTCAAGCGCTCTTTGTTTAGAAGTATCAATAGCATAGATGATGGCAACAGCCCCATCTTCTGCCATATCACGTGCCGGACTTAAATAAAGGCGTCCACTACGCTCACCATTTAAATTAAACTTCACATCAACAGGCGAAATAACAGCACTACCAACGCCTGCAACCTCAAGCGCAGTTTTTAATGCCTCTTTCTCAGAGACATCAATTAACTCAAACAAATTGTCCGTTTGATCAGCATCACCTTGTCCTCCGCCTTGTCCCAAGAGGACGCGAAATGAACCGTTCGCATTGGATATATCACCAGTACCATTAATCGTCGCGATACCAATCGGCGCAGTTTGATAAAATTGCTCCAACCGCATCTCAGTCATACGTTGAGGTTCAAATAATTGAGGGGCGTCCTCAGCTCGAAGAGCCAGAACACCAAAATGAGGCTCATCACTTCCAATAATATCATGCGGGCGACCATAAAGAATAGTGCTTAACGTTGAACCATCTTCACAGATCAAATCATAATATTGAACTGAACGTAATGACGCATGCGGGACCAATGATTGTTGCAACAATTGCACACCTTCCATTGGCATTAAATCAGTAAGAGAACACCCCTCCATCATACGGTCAGATCGACCAAGCCACGAGGAAAGCGTTTGGTTCATGTAACTCAATTCACCATCAGAATTGAACGTAAAAAATCCAAGTGGCGCTGCATCAAACTGGCTAACAGCATTCGTCAGTTCTTTATATTCAAGGTCCCTTTGCGCCCGCTCTAATGTGATATCCGTCAAGCGCCAGACAACACCAGCAACATCCCCTTTTGCACGTTCTTTAAATGCCGGCCCCTTTAAAGAGTGATCACTAACCGATTTATCGCCCATAGAGCTAAGGTTCTTCTTTGTAAAAATCGGCCGAACTGAAATGCGCACCCAGCGCATATTATTTTCTAATGTCTTGTCTCCATCTTGAATGAAAACTTCTTCTTCCCAATCCCTAAGTTGGGTCGCCGCTTGGCAAAGGCGATAAACAGGTTCTGCAATCGCCGGCTCACCAGAAAAAAAAGTTTCTACAGAAGAGATAACCTTGTCTCTTGGCTTACGCAAAATATGGAAATAAGCATCATTTGCATAAAGCACATCACCCTTTTTGTTGGTAATGAGCATGCCGTCAGTTAAATTATCAGCATAAGCCGCGAAAATATTCGCGTCTTCTGATGGGGAGTGCAGATCAACAATACCTGACGAATAAGCCAAAACAGCAAACACACCAATGGTAGCCAAAAGTCCCAAGATCCCAACAAGAACCATATTAAATTCTTGTAAAAAGAACGCAGCAAAAAGCACCACGGCAAGAAGGCCAAGGCACGTTATCGTTCTAAATTTTCCGGGCCAAAACATCATGGCAAGCAATCGATCCTCTTTCACCAAATCAGGCTTGTGAGGCTCCAACGGTACATTCACTTCACTCATGGCTGAGAAAATAACTGATTCGCACTTCCCAACCGATTGATTTTAGTGAACTATCAACATAGAAATGCTCAATATATCCAAAGTAAAATTCAAACCAGTACGCCAATGACTAAAACTCATTTAATGTGTTATCTTTGTTTTTGTCTCATAACGAAGCCAATAACCTCTGCCACGGCCTTATAATGCTCTGGCGGGATTTCTTGATCAATTTCCACAACACTATGTAAAGCCCGCGCCAAAGGCCTGTTTTCCACCCGCGGAATTTCATGTTCTTCAGCAATTTCACGAATTTTAAGAGCCAAAGCGTCCACACCTTTCGCCACACATATGGGCGCAGGCATAGCTTTGTCATATTTTAAAGCAACCGCATAGTGAGTTGGGTTAGTGATAACAACAGAGGCCTCAGGCACAGCAGCCATCATACGTTTCCGGCCACGCTCCATCCTAATTTGTCTAATTTTAGCTTTAACAATCGGGTCGCCTTCTTGCTGCTTATACTCATCCTTCACTTCCTGCATCGTCATTTTAAGCTTATTCCACCACTGCTGGCGTTGATAAGCATAATCAGCAATTGCCACTACAGAATAAAGCGCAACAACAGCCCCAAGAATTTTTAAGCTCAAAACTTTTACGTGAGGCAGCAGAGCCGCTAAATCCATAGAAACCATTACCTCAAGACTATCTTGCGAAGGCCACATCACCAAAACAATCAACAAAGTCACAATAGTTAGCTTAACAAGGCTCTTTAAAAAATTAACCAGCGACGTCATTGAAAACAAACGCTTAAACCCAGCAAGGGGTGAAATTTTAGAAAGCTTTGGTGTCATCGTCTCTGTTTGAAATAACAAACCATGCTGCACCACATTACCAGCAAGGGCCGCCACTATAAAAACAAGAAAAGGAAGAGAAATCGCTGCAAAAACAGCCCACATCACAGATGATAAAAAAACGCTCCCTCCTCGGCCATCCATAGAATAGGTATGAGCATTTTCTAAGTAAGATTTAAGCGTTTGAGCAAGATCAGAGCTCATACCGGTTGAAAAAATCAAAATAACCAATGTGGCAGCCGTTAGCATAAACCAGCTATTCACTTCTTGGCTTTTTACAACATTGCCCTTTTCAAAAGCGTCTTTCAGCTTTTTCTCACTGGGGTCTTCAGTTTTTTCACTTTCATCCGGTTCATCAGGCATAATCTTTAAAGTCCCCTATCTCATCAGGTTCACGATAGACGCTTCATAATAACTCAAATACCAATTCATCATCGCACTTAAGAGCAATACAAACAGCAAAGTCCCAATATAAATATTGGCCGGCATGGCAATAAAGAACACTTGAATTTGCGGAATTAGCCGCGACAAAATGCCAAGCCCTAAGAAGAAAACCAGACCAAAAACTATGAAGGGCGTTGATAACTGCACCCCAATTTTAAAAATGCTTGCGACAGTCAAAAGCGCAGCATCACTAAAAACCGCGATCTCAAAAGGCGCGCCCGGTGGGAACATCATATAGCTATCATACATCGCTGCGATAATCAGGTGATGCAAGTCCATAGCAAAAATCATCACGGTGCTTAACATCATGAGAAAGCTAGAAAAAACGGAATCTGAGCGCCCTGTAGTCGGGTCTGCCGTCATTGCAAAAGATAAACCAGCCTGAAAGGCAATCACATTACCAGCAACCTGAATTCCAGTAGATAAGATCTTGATAATTGCTCCAAAAGAAAAACCAATGATCATCTCTTTCATACTCGCCCCAATAAGGCCTGTTAAAGAGCTTGGCAACGGCGGAATTTTGCCAACAACAACCGGGTAAAGCACAAGGGTAAGCATCACAGCAAAAGCAAGTCGAGAGCGCATAGGAACACTCGCTTCACCAATACCCGGCAGCATCATAACCAAAGGCCCAATACGAGAAAAAATAAGAAACACCGCAAATGCAGTCGCAGGTAAATAATCAAGAGTAAAGTTCATTCAGCAAACGTCCCTCCTGTCACTTGCTAGCCTGACACCTGTTAACTTGTCAGCCACCTGCAATTTGGCTCATAACCCGTTCCATAAACGATCCTAGCGTTGCTGCCATATAAGGCATAGCAACCAGCATAGTCACAAAAATAGCAACAATTTTAGGAACGAAAACCAAAGTCATTTCTTGAATTTGAGTAAGAGCTTGAAAAAGCGCAATAATCACGCCAACCAAAAGACCAATGGCCATAGGTGGACCAGATACCTTCAAGAGAACAATGATGGCCTCACGTCCAATATCCATGACTTCAGCACCTGTCATGTGTCTAATCCTTCACAAATTCAAACACTAAATCTCTTTTCCAAGAAAGAGTTAAATCAGGCCTCATTATAGAAGTGAGAAAAAGAAGAGCGATGATTCTTTATAGGTTTTACTCAGATTTTATCGGAGTCAGGAAACCTTTAAAAAAGTGGCTAGCCACCTCAAATTGGCATATTCATAATATCGCGGTAAGCACCTATGACACGGTCTCGCGTTGTAACCAATGTTTGGACAGCAACTTCAGTTTCAGCAATTGTAGTCACCAAATCAACCAGGTTACCCTGACCTGAAGCCACATTCGTAGAGGCAATTTCAGCCTTCTGCCCCGTTTCAGCAACAGAAGAAAGAGCGTTTTGAACTAAATCTGAAAATTCACCCGTGTCTTCAACCGCACCAGATGTCTTTGCTGATTTAGCAAGGTCTTCACCAACCTTCATAGTATTAGCATAAGCACTCGCGGCAAAATTTGCACTAACAGTCATTTTTCATATCTCCAAATAATAAAACCGCTCATATTCAACAAACTAAAAAGACAATCAAAATTCAAACTCTTAGAATTTCCAATGTCTTAGAAAGCATCTTTCGTGCAGAAGTAATAACGTTCAAATTCGCTTCATACGATCTTTGAGCTTCGCGCATATCCATTGCCTCAACCATGCCATTAACATTCGGAGTTTTAATATACCCCTTGTCATCAGCACCAGGGTGGCCAGGTTCCAAGCGTTTTCCAAAATCGCTTGTATCCATCTTCACACGTCCATGCTTCACAATTTCAGCACCAATCTCTTGATCATAAACCTGCTGAAACGTTGAAACTTTTCTCCTATAAGGATCACCATTCTTCACATTTGAAATACTGTCAGCATTCGCAATGTTTTCTGAGATAATGCGCATACGATGTGATTGAGCACCAAGACCAGAAGCAGCAATTTTCAAACTTTTCATCAAATCCATAATTCACAAAGCTCCTGTTTAAGGTATGTAAAACTCAATTAAAAAAACGGTCACGAATAGCAGGGGAATAACCTACCCGCGACCAATAGCCATTTTAATAATGCCGAGCGACCGTGAATAAACGGTCGTCGCCAATTGGTAGTCCATTTGGTTTTGCGCAACTTTTGCCATCTGATCTTCAAGAACCACCCCATTACCACTAGGCGTCACTTCAAAATCCAGCTTACTATCACTTTCAAATTGCGTCGAAAAAGTTCCACCAACACTCATATGGCGTTGATGAGTAACCTTCATACCTGCTTGAGGACGTTGATCTTCAGGCAAATGCTGCTCAAAAGTAATCGCTTTTAAATCTTTAGGTTTGTAATTTGGTGTGTCTGCATGAGCAACATTAGTCGCCAAAACAGCCTGGCGTGTTTGATGCCATTTCATTTTGTCGCGCATAAAACTCATCAACGGTAAATCGTTAAGCATGAAACCCTCGCAAACTAACCAAGAAAGATTTGCCACCAAAACCTTGTGACAAAACACTTATCTAGGCAAATTTTGCCCTGAGATAGTTAACAACCCGTTAAGAATTCACCATTCCTGGGGATGAACGACATTTAGAGGCAGTTTATGACGCAAAAATCAGGTAATTATTGCCGAGGGTGCGGCCTGATTGTAGGGCTTGGCAAGGCAAAAGGCAGAGGCAATGATTGATCAGTTACTTTATTGGGTAATCTCTTTGTTATTCGTCATAGCTTTGATTCTAGGGATGGCTCTATTAATCAAAAAATTCGCACTGCCAAACAGCCCAAACAATCCACTTTTCAAAAAGAACAAACTGCGACGCCTAGAAATTATCGACCAGCTCCCCCTTGATCATAAATCAAGGCTAGTCCTCATAAGAAGAGATGACACAGAACACCTGCTCATGCTCGGACAATCAGGGGATTTAGTGATTGAAACCAACATACCCTCAAAACAAAAACCTAAGCCTACTAAGCAGCAATCAGGTGAGCAAACCGACGATTAAAAGAGGATGGGGAAAGACTCTTGTGAATTGAGAAAAGTTAAAAAGCAGTGCCCTGCATTAATAGAATACACTAGAGACCAAACTCGTACCGCGTCAAACAAGTCAATGTAAACCGAATTTCTAGCTTACTTAACGTGAGCAAAATATAAAACGGCAATAAGCAGTCAAACTCAGGCAACAAACATGATGACGCTAAAATCAAAACGCATATCAGATCACATAAGTGACAACACAGCGTTGCTGAAAGATGAAACACAAAACAAACAACGGTTCATCAAACTATGCGCCTGCCTTGCAAGCTCAACCCTCGTCATCATTCTAAGCTGCGTTTTAATCTCTATTTTTGCACCAACTGCATTTGCACAAGACATTTCTATCGATCTTGGTGAAGGTACAGGCGTCACAGAGCGCGCCCTTCAAATTATCGCGCTTGTCACCATCCTCAGTATTGCACCGTCAATCCTGATCATGGTCACTTCTTTCACGCGAATTGTTATTGTCCTCTCGCTCTTGCGCACAGCCATCGGTATTCAACAATCACCACCAAACACAGTAATCATTTCACTCGCCATGTTCCTCACAGCATTCATCATGGCACCCGTTTTTGAAAAAGCATATGAGGACGCAATCAAACCTCTGATCGCAGAAGAAATAGAACTAAACGAAGCCTTCACAAAAGCCTCCGCTCCGTTTCATATTTTCATGCGCCAACATGTGAGAGAAAAAGACCTAACCCTTTTCCAAGATTTATCCGGCAAAACAAGACCAGAAACACCAGAGGACATCAGCCTTCAAGTCCTCATCCCAGCCTTCATGATTTCGGAACTCCGCCGCGCCTTTGAAATCGGCTTCTTGATCTTCGTGCCATTTGTGGTAATCGATATGGTCATCGCCTCAGTGCTGATGTCCATGGGTATGATGATGCTACCGCCCGTGATGATCTCGCTCCCCTTCAAACTTATCTTCTTCGTCCTCGTAGACGGCTGGCACATGGTTGCTGGAAGTTTGGTCAAGAGTTTTGGGGTATAAGAACGTCAAAAGGATAAACGTAAAAAACACCCGCCGCACAAAAATTCTAATACTCCTTAGTCAAACATCTAATTTTGAACAAAGTAACCATCTATATAATAAGCAAGCTAACTAAAACACATATATCAATTATATTCAAAAGCCTAGAAACATCCATGCTCCAAACATTCATAGACAAAATAAAATACAGCAATTCAATCGACTTACTAATCCATCATCGTTATTTAGTGTCTCGCCGCGCGGCAAATCTTTATAAAAATTTTGTTGGGCTTGGAATGGTAGAACCAACCATTTACTTACAAAATTTAAAAGATGAAAACGGAAAAAATATTGGGCTTGATGACATTGGCCCCTCTCTTGGTTATTCTGAAATTTGTATGTGGCAAGAAACAACAAAAGATAATAACCAAAATGAACGAGCACCACTCTTAAATAACGAAGAGTATGAATTTTCAGCTTACAGCAATATAGAAAAACCATCATACGATGACTGGGGTAAAATTAATGAACTAAGCAATGAATTAAATTTCAAAGAAAAACCAGATAATCTAAACAAGCTATGGTTGCCCGAAATTTTAAATTTATGGAATAGAGAAGGTTTTTTAATTTCAGAGAAACTATTGGATAGCTCCCAATCAATTGATGCGGCAATTGGTAAGGCAGTCTTAATTGATTGCTTTGGTGATAAGCATTATGGCTATAAATACGTAAGCTTCAAACAAGCAATCCCAATGTCAAAAGCTGAAAAAATCATTGCTAATTCAAAAGAAGAAATTCCGTTTCTAGCCGTAGATTTCAGCAAACATAAAAAAAATTATGAATCTGATTTTCAGATTATCATCAATAAAAAAATCGCCAATAAGTGGAAATCAGAAGAAGTAAAATCCGTAATTACATTTGATTTAAATGAAGTTTATCTAGAGCCATTGGTAGGAGCCCACCTAAATATAGATCAATGGCAATCACAAAATTTCAAGTACTACCAACAGAGTAGAATACCCAAATTCAAATAATTCAGTTTCATATATCACACACAATCAATGCTGTGTCGGCTGAACTTCCGTCAGACTATCAAACACCTGACGCACTTCATCAATCTTTGCTTCAAGCACATCAGCCTCTGGGTAATCTTCACCCAATGTAGGCCCGGCTAGCAGCACTTCGGCCACCATTTTCACTTTGTCAGCAAGACTGGCGTCTTTGTCGACAAAAAACACATGCATAATCAAATGCGCTTGCTCGAGAGAAATATTCTCAAGCTTGTCGAGCGCCATCACGGTTTTATATTCCCGGGCCTCTAAACGCTCATCACTGTTAAAAATCTCATGCATCAACTCATCCGTATCCGCATCTCGAAACTGATATCTCTCAGTCATCTTCAAACTTTCTAATAAAAATCAAAACAACAAACCTGACCATACGAAGAAGGAGCTCAGCCCACTTCGGGCTGAGGGACATGGCGCAGCGACAGCGAAGCCCGGCGCAAGCGCCGCCCCTCGGAGGCCGATGAGCTTTAGCTCATCGAATAGCCGTGAGAGAGAGAAAAGTCTACTCCAAATCCCCAACCTCAACTGCACCGCCGCCATGAACCCGCTGCGCTAACGCCGCCTCAATAAACGGGTCAAGCGCCCCATCTAACACAGCAGATGGGTTCGTGCTCTCCACGCCAGTGCGTAAATCTTTCACCATCTGATAAGGCTGCAACACATAAGAGCGAATTTGGTGTCCCCATCCGATCGCTCCTTTTTGTGATGCTTCAGCTTGCGCTTTATCTTCGCGCTCCTGCATTTCTTTTTCATACAAACGAGCACGAAGCATCTTCCAAGCTTCCGCTTTGTTTTTATGTTGCGAGCGACCAGATTGACATTGCACCACAATGCCTGAGGGTTGGTGCGTAATCCGAACGGCACTATCCGTCGTGTTCACATGCTGTCCGCCAGCACCACTTGCCCGGTATGTATCAATACGGCAATCACTTTCGGCAATATCAATGTCAATATCATCATCAATCACCGGATAAACCCAACAGGACGAAAAGCTTGTATGGCGTTTGGCGTTTGAGTCAAATGGAGAAATTCTCACCAAACGGTGCACACCAGATTCTGTCTTGAGCCAGCCATAAGCATTCTCACCCTTCACCAAAATGGTTGCAGATTTAAGCCCAGCCTCATCACCAGCACTCGTCCCGGTAATTTCAACCTTATAGCCCTTCTCTTCAGCATAACGCATATACATCCTGAAAAGCATCTCAGCCCAATCTTGGCTCTCAGTTCCCCCAGCGCCCGCATGGATCTCAACATAACAATCATTAGCATCCACTTCGCCAGAGAGAAGCGTTTCAACTTCACGGCGCTGCGCTACTTTGGCTAAAGCTGCAATTGCCTCTTCAGCTTCCTCAATGGTCTCAGCATCATCTTCTGCTTCCCCCATCTCAATCAGTTCAATATTGTCATCTAAATCTTGGGTGAGTTTATTAAACGCAGTTATCGCACTATCCAGCCTTTGACGCTCTTTCATCAAAACTTGTGCTTTTTTCGGATCATTCCAAAGATCAGGGTCTTCAGATTTTACGTTCAATTCATCTAAACGTGCTTGAGCCTGATCAGGGTCAAAGATGCCTCCGAAGGAGGGAAAGCGACTCTCTGATTTGATTAACTAATGTTTGTATTTCTGCGCGCATCTAAACTTGCCTTTAAAATAGGGCCTTCGAACCAAGGTTTTAAATGATGGGTTTTAAAGAAACAGTCACATCTGTCAAGACATGAGAACACACTCAGCCTTCACAGGCAGTTCAGCCAGGAGGTCAAGAAAGAAACAAAAAATAGGATGATCCCTTAATACAACCCAGAATCAAGCGAACGATCAGTCTCTGGAATAAAGATGCTTGGATCATCATAAATCACAGATGAAGCATCCGGTGGGCCATTGCCAGGCTTAAACGCTTCCATAATCGTATTTTGCCCACCAGAAGACCGCAAGCCCGATTTAGAGTTAATCGGAATAAGCTTAATTCCAGCCGGAATACGAAACGGAATAGCTGGTTTGCCAGCCAAAGCAGAGATCATAAAATTTTTAAAGATCGGCGCCGCTAAGCCACCACCTGTAGCTTTTTTACCCATGGGACGCGGTACATCTTGCCCAACAAAAACCCCAACCGCCAGGTCAGCCGAAAACCCAACAAACCACGCGTCACGCGCATCATTGGTTGTGCCTGTTTTACCTGCAACAGGGATAGGCAAACCTTTCATAGCTTTGCGTGCCGTTCCACGTAAAACAACACCTTCAAGCATAGATGTAACCTGATAAGCAGTGTGAGGGTCTATTATCTGTTCACGTTGATCAATCAATTGAGGTTTTTTCAATGGATCCCATTCTGATTGATCACATCCATCACATTTAGCTGCATCATGAGACCAAACCGTCTTGCCATAGCGATCCTGAATACGGTCAATAAGGGTCGCATTCACCTTTTTGCCACCATTCGCCAAAATACTATAAGCAGTAGTAAGACGCATTAATGTGGTCTCACCGGCTCCAAGAGACATAGAAAGCACAGGCATCAAATTGTCATAAATTCCAAAGCGGCGCGCATATTCAGAAATGAGCGGCATACCCATATCTTGCGCTAGCCGAACGGTCATCAAGTTGCGAGATTTCTCAATACCAATCCGCAATGTCGAAGGTCCGTTAAACTTACCGCTATAGTTTTTCGGGCGCCAAATGCCCTGACCATTCCCCTGGTCAATCGCAACAGGCGTATCCAAAACCACACTTGATGGCGTATATCCGTTATCTAATGCGGCAGCATAAACAAATGGCTTAAACGCTGAACCAGGTTGACGCTTCGCCTGAGTAGCACGGTCAAATTCACTATCATCAAAACTAAAGCCACCAACAAGCGCTTTAACCCGGCCCGTATGCGGCTCCATCACAACAATAGCACCTTCCACTTCAGGAATTTGCATAAGCTTCCATTGATTGTTCCCTTCAACAGGTAGAACTGCATCTGTGCTAGCCACAGCTTTTTTCAACAATTTAGCTTTAACCGGTGCCACATAGACAACATCCCCAAGTTTGAGAATACTTCCAGGAGATTTCAGCACCTTACCTAGTTTAGGGTCACCATATTTGGTTTCACCCAAATGTTTTCTGGCCCACTTAATATTATCTAGTGAGATCTCGCCAATTTCACGCGCACTATCAACCTGCCCCGAAACCAACTGTTTCGGTTGCAAACCAATCACAGCCTTTTTTGCTTCTAGCTTTAGGACAATCCCCAAACGCCACGGATGCACATCTTGCAAAGCTTCAACTTTCGCCAGCTCAATACCCCAATCCATTTCAGGTGTCAGAACAATCTCCGCAACAGCCCCTCTAAATCCATGTTTTTGATCATAAGAGACCAGACCATCAACAAGCGCTTTTTTAGCCTTTTTCTGCAAATCCGGATCAAGCGTAGTTCGAACAGAAAGTCCACCACCATAAATTCTTTTTTGCCCAAATTTTTCAATTAGTTTCCGTCTCACACCTTCAGCAAAAAACTCACCCGCCAAAATGTGCGCACCAAAGGGACGCGGGTTAACTTTAAACTCTGAGGCGATCGCCGCATCCGCTTCAGCCTTAGTGATATAGCCATTTTTAAGCATCTGCTTAATCACATACTTACGGCGAATAATCGCCCGCTTACGCTTCTTAAAAGGATGATAATTGTTTGGTGCTTTCGGTAAAGACGCCAAATAAGCCGCTTCCTGAATTGATATTTCTTCAAGCGATTTACCAAAATAATTCAAAGCGGCCGCTGCAATACCATGTGAGCGCAAGCCAAAATAAATTTCATTTAAATAAAGCTCTAAAATTTGCCCCTTTGTGAAAGCACGTTCAATCCGCCGAGCCAACACAGCTTCTTTCACTTTCCGGTCAATTTTGCGTTCATTCGTCAAAAGGAAGTTCTTAGCTACCTGCTGAGTAATGGTTGATGCTCCAGATGGTCTCTTGTTACTGCCGGTTAATTTAATTTGGACAAAAGCCAGTATCGCTCCTGTTAAACGACGATAATCAAGGCCCCCATGTTCAAAGAAATTTTTATCTTCCGCAGAAATGAACGCATGAATGATACGATCCGGTATCGCATTTATGGGCACATATATGCGTCGTTCATCAGCAAACTCCGCAATCAGATTACCATCATTCGCATGAATGCGGCTCATCACCTTCGGCTCATATTTCGCCAAAACTTCATAATCAGGCAGGTCTTTCGTTACATCCCAAACATAATAAGCAACGGCAGCTGAGACGGCAAAAAAACCAATACAACCAGCCGTGAACATAAAGCCCAAGAACTTCAACCAAAACCGACCCTTCTTTTTAGGCGGTTTTTGTGAAGGAGGGGGCATGTTCCCCATAGGCGCATATGGCCCCCCTGCACTGCCAGCAGCAGAAAATCTGGGAGCCTGTGTTTGCCCACGATATGGTTGTGGTGGTGGGGGTTGTGTCATAGCAAAAGCGCCTTATGAAGAAAAAAATCTATCTTATTAATTTATATAAAAAAATGCGGTTAGAAGCTGAGAGGCATAACACAATTTTTGCACCAATCTCAATAAAGAACATCATAAACCACAACCATTTGTAAATATGATTATATTAAAGCCAGAAATTGCATAAAATAGCTTCCTGTTCATAACCAACTAAGTTGTTCCTAGAAAGTTCTGTTGTCTATAAACAGTACCGTTATTCGCAGAATGAATGAAATCCAAACTGACAACAAAACATGCCCAAAATATGATAAAAACAATGATTTACATGACAAATTCAATTTGATCATACTGAAAAAGAGCAATCAAAGAATATATGCTAGCTATGTATCAACAGTCCCTAACACCTAAAAAAGCTAAAGAAAACTGACAAATCACAATGTGCATGAATTGAATTTAGCACAAATTAAACCATGGCAAAAATTATTCAATAAGAACTAATTTTCCCGTACACCTATTGTTCTTTCATAAACTTATCAACCGCTATACTCAGCGAACTTGCAAGAGAGGCCTGCCATTTTGGTGATCTTAGTAATTTTTCATCATTCACATTACTAATATAACCTAGCTCAATAAGAACTGATGGCACAATAGCAGATCGCAGAACCCTAAAGTTCGCAGATCTCATCATATTCTGGCGAAATTTGGTTTTCTTTCTCATATTTCTAAAAGCATAAGAAGCAAAATCTAAAGATTGATTCTTGGTCTCTCTTTGGGTGAGGTCGCGTAAAATCCCCTCAACTTCACTTTCAGGCGCAATATCAATACCAGCCAGAATATCTGATTTATTCTCTTTATTTGCTAAGGCTTGAGCTTCAAGGTCGGAGCCCTCTTTTGAAAGAGTGTAAATCGTCGCCCCTCGCGTTCGCTTAGCCAATCGCCTACTAATTGCGTCAGCATGAAGAGAGATGAAAAGAGATGCATGATAATCTTCAGCAATTTGCACTCGTTCAGCAAGCGGCACAAAAATATCGACAGAACGTGTGAGCTTCACATCATAGGTACCAAGTCTGAGCAATTTCTTTTTCAATACCTTTGCAAAAGCCAGTACCACGTCTTTTTCACGTGTCCCCTTTTTACTTGAAGCACCTGGATCAAGGCCACCATGCCCGGGATCAATAACAATCCTTTTTTTACTCAATTTTTTAGGAGCACGCGCTAGCTTTTCAATAGCACTACCAAGAGAAGCTTTTTTAGCCTTTCTGTTTTCACGAACTCGTTTTTCATAAAGAGCTTTGCGGCGGCGTTCAAAATTCGTCCGGTCAGTGGGAACAATATCAACCACAAGTTTGGCCGATTTCCCGCCCTTAGCATCAAGAATAAAAGACTGCTCAACATGAACAGGCCCAACCACATCAATAACAATCCGAGATTTCCCCTTGGCAAACAAGCCATAACGGAACGCACTCACTAAGCCTTTACCCGTGCTACCAAGTCCTTGAGGCAATTTAAAACGGACATTGGGCAAGTCAATAATAACGCGGTAAGGGTCGGAAAGTGTAAAAATACGATAATCTGTCGGTTTAGATAAATCAGCAACAAAACGCGTTCTAGCCCCGTCACCACCAAGGCGGGCATCATTTGCAATTGTTGACGCCCCATCGCCTTTTGCAAAGGCTACCTGCGTGGGCATCAAAGCGAACAAAAACAGAGAGAGAACAGCCAAACGCTGAACAGGACGACATAAAACAGACGTAAACCGTGAAGCTACACTAAAAATCCCTCCACAATCTCGGTTCAGCTTAAAAATTAGTAAGAATTTTTGAGTGAAGAAAAAGACCACACCTCAACCCCTATATTCATTTTCAACGATATAATCCACGAGACCTAAACATTTCCCTCAAAATTTTTAGGTCAAAAAGGGATACAAATCTGCAATTGCCAATAAATTTCTGTAATTCCCAATGCATTTCTGGAATTCTAAAGAGCATAACTCCCAAAAAAAACTCACTTCAAAACAAATTAAAGCTCTGTAACTCTTTTAAATTTTTCACGTGAAGATAAATTCTAGTCCTTAAAAAAGCAAGGATCCTTGCTTAAAAGGCAAGAATTACCCACATGAACAATTATTTACTAGTAGAGAACAAATGAGAAGAAATTCAGTCAATGCGCTAAATTTTTTCTCCAAAACAAAGCATCGCAGAATAAAAAAGGGTAAAAAAGCCCAGATTTTGCCTCATAAACCAATATTCTGTCCCCAAAAACCTATAAATTTAGAATTTAAACACTATATTGCCATAAATTTTCATTTTAGAAGGGTATGTAACCCTATGGAAAATATATTTTTTTTGTAAAATTCCACTCAAATAGGTAGTTTTATAAACATATATGTCATCCATTATGCTTTCAGACTTGCAGTCCTGAATAACTATGCATATCTTAAGACTAAGCTTCTGAGTCTGAGAATTGTTAAATTGAAGCTAAATAGTAGAATTCTACAATTCTCTTAAATGGCAAGCGCCCAAATTGATAAATCAGAAATTTCTCCCAAAATGAGAAATTATTATTATCAAAGAACGAAAAACTATAACGAAAGTCAACTTAAACAAACGAGTTAAAGTACAACAAAATTTAAAATTAAGTGATAGTGCGCTCAAACTTCCTTCAATGACGATGATGTCATTCTATTTAATGAGTGAAATAGATCATCTCTCAAATGTGATACGGCACATGGCTATGCAGCCAATATGCAGAAGTAACATTTAGAAAACCTGAAGTGATTTTTTTGAGCCAATCAACTTACAAACCGAATTTAAAATAGAAATTTTTAAGTCTAAAACAGAACGAAAAGAGAAAAGCTTAAATCAGCTAAAACTTTAAAGATCTCACTAGATACAGTTTAAGTTCGTGAGATCTGTTCAAAAATTAAAAGGTAATATTTGCAAATTACTGAGTTGAATATCTAAACCCATACATTTGAGTTCATGAAGATAGATGGATATATACTGAGCAAAGCTCAAGCATATCAAAACATTCAACCAGCAGCGATAAAACCTAATAGTAAATTTATAAATTATCAAAATCTCGGCATGAGCAATCATTTCGAGAAGTTAAGAATTAAACCAATTATCAATCAACTAAGTCTTTTGGACAAAACTTGTGAAACTATGAATTTAGAGCTAACAGAAACATCAACAAAACATCTACGGGTGTTAAGAGGGCAAAAATCTTTTGTCGTTGATATGTCTGGTTGTGCTCACTTCAGAGCCACACCTCCCAAAATGGGTGCCGTTCCAAAAACTTACAGAACATCTCAGGAGAGGTCCGCATGTATTCTTGCTTCACAAAAGCAAGAGAGGTGCAAAGACCACCTGACTAGGAATAATATCAATGGCAAACAAAATGCTTATCGATGCCGCACACCCAGAGGAAACTCGGGTTGTGGTTTTACGGGGAGACCGTGTTGAAGAATTCGATTTTGAATCGGCTCTAAGAAAACAACTAAGAGGTAATATCTACCTCGCAAAAGTAACACGTGTTGAACCATCTCTCCAAGCCGCCTTTGTGGATTATGGAGGGAACCGTCATGGCTTTCTCGCCTTTAATGAAATTCACCCAGATTACTACCAGCTTCCCAAAGCTGATAGAGAAGCTCTACTTGAAGTAGAAGCAGAAGAAGCACGCCTTGCTGCAAAAAGAGAAGCCGAAGCTGAAAATGCACGCCTCTCAGCAGAAGGCGATGAAGCATCTGAGGATAATGAAGTTTCAGCTGACAATGAAAATGATGATGAAAGCTCTGAAAAAATCGTCACGCTTGACGCTGAAAACAACGATACATCTATTTCAGAAACATCCGAAGACGATACAGAAGACGGTTCTGATGATGAAGTAGAATCTGTAGGCTCAGAAGACGCCTTGGAAGAATTACCTGAACGCCAAGCACTTCGCCGCAAACACTACAAAATTCAAGAAGTCATCAAACGTAGACAAATCATTCTTGTACAAGTTGTAAAGGAAGAGCGCGGCAACAAAGGTGCAGCTCTTACCACCTATTTATCTCTTGCTGGACGTTACACCGTTCTCATGCCAAACACCGCACGCGGTGGTGGTATCTCGAGAAAAATTGCCAATCCAACAGACAGAAAACGTCTTCGTAAAATTGTTGGTGAACTTGAAGTGCCTGAAGGCATGGGCCTAATCGTGCGTACAGCCGGCGCATCTCGCACAAAAGCAGAATTAAAGCGAGATTTTGAATATTTATTACGCCTCTGGGAAAATGTAAGGGATCACACCTTGCAATCTTCAGCACCAAATCTTGTGTATGAAGAAGGAAACCTCATCAAACGCTCAATCCGCGACCTCTATTCAAAAGAAGTAGAAGAAGTGCTGGTTGCTGGTGAAGAAGAATACCGTGAAGCAAAAGACTTCATGCGCATGCTCATGCCAAGTCACGCAAAAAATGTTCAGCCCTTTAAAGACAGTGAACCTCTTTTCACCAAATATAAAATTGAATCCCAACTGAACGCAATGTACAGCCCCTATGTCACCTTGCCATCCGGCGGTTATATTGTGATCAATCAAACTGAAGCACTAGTTTCAATTGACGTTAACTCCGGACGCTCCACCAAAGAACACTCTATTGAGGAAACAGCTCTCAATACAAACCTTGAAGCCGCAACAGAAATTTCACGCCAACTACGCTTGAGAGATTTAGCCGGCCTGGTTGTAATCGATTTCATTGATATGGAAGAACGCCGCAACAACCGCGCCGTTGAACGCCGCATCAAAGAATGCTTGCGTCATGATCGTGCCCGCATTCAAGTTGGGCGCATTTCTCATTTTGGCCTCCTTGAAATGTCACGCCAGCGCCTCAGAACAGGTGTCCTTGAAGGCTCAACAAGCCCATGCCCTCACTGTCAAGGAACAGGCATGATCCGCTCAACAGAGTCTATGGCACTCACAATTTTAAGAGCACTAGAAGATCGCCTTTTGACCCAGCGCCACTCAGTTGATCTTGCCTGTAACACAAACGTGGATGTCGCTCTTTATATCCTCAATAAAAAGAGAAATTATGTAAATGATATAGAGCGCCGCTACGGAGTGAATATTGCAATTAATGCCAGCTCTGATTTAGAGGGCGTAAGCTACACAATTGAGCAAATGCGCCGCGATAATAACTCATCATCTGATGCGTCCGTTGTTCAAATGGACTGGGCTCATAAATCAACAGATAATGAGCGCACACCAAATGAACGTGGTGGTAGAAATGAAACGTCAGCAAGAGATGATAATTCAGAGCAAGACGGCAAGTCACGCCGCCGCCGCCGCCGCCGTGGGGGGCAAGCCGCACGCCGTGCCCACACAAATGAAGATCAACCTCAGAACGAGAATGAAAATTCAATTGAGGCTCAAACTGATGAAACTCAACTAAGTGAGAGCCAACCTCAAACGACGAGTGAAGCTCATGACACAGACACAGTAGGCGATGAGGATGCAAGACCTCGTCGTCCGCGTCGCCGTGGAAAACGTGGTGGTCGTCGTCGTGGCAACCGCGCTAATCGTGAAGCTGGTTCTGAAAATCAAACTGATGAAAATAACAATGCAGAAGATACAGATTCATCAGACGCGATAAATGGTGAAGAAAGAGCTGCAACATCATCAGAAGATAATGTGACGAACGCCCGCTCAAATGACAAAGCAACAAATGATAGCGATCAAGACCAAAGTGAAGGTCAAAATCAAGACAGCTCAAGTCACGAAACCTCAAGTCAAAGACCAAGACGTACACAACGCCGGCCAAGACGGCGCTCGAACAGAACAGACCGTTCTACTGAGGCGAAAACTGAAGAAACTAACTCTTCAGAAGCTGTTTCTACAGAAGTCACCTCTTCATCAAAAGAGAGCACTGAAGCCCCAGTTAAACAAGACAGAGCTGAAACACAGACTTCAAAAACAAAGTCTTCAGAAAAAATGTCTTCAGAGCCAAAACAAGCTCCGAAACAAGGCTATTGGTCAAAAGCGCGCCAACAAAAGTCTGATGAAGAAAAAACATCAGCTGAGGCCCCTGCAGAAAAGAAAACCAGAGCACCAAGACGCAAAGCTACAAGTGCTCAAAAAGCAAATACTGAAAACAGTGAAAAATCTGAAACAAAGATTGATCCAAAAAGCATCGTTGCCTCAAAGCAAAAAGAAGAAGCTACAGATACAGCCCCCAAACGAGGCTGGTGGCAAAAATCAAACGGCTAATTGATTGTGCTTCAGGTTGCCCACAAGCAACCACGCTTTAGTTGTGCTTTAGGTTGCTCACCAGCAACCGCACCTTAATTCTTTAAGATCAAAAATTAAAAAAGCCCCTTCTTAAATATTTTTAAGAAGGGGCTTTTTTATAAACAATCACGAATTCATTTCTGCAACAGATGTTTTGAGACCTAAAATTGAGCTGCCTGTAAACGCTTAACTGCCTCTATGACATCCACCTCTGTTCCTGCATAAGAAAAACGTATCATCCCCCCACCATCAACTCGGTCGAAATCAAGACCAGATGAAGCAGCAATGCCATGCTCACGTAATAAGAGTTTCGAAAACTCAAAACTATCAGACGTAACTTCACTCACATCAACATAGACATAAAACGCACCATCGGGCGGTGCGAACCGACCAAAACCAGCCGCAACTAATCCATTGATTAAAATTTCTCTATTGCGAGCATATTGTTTTTTAAGCCCCTCAAGTTCATCCCTTGCATCAAAAGCTGCTGTTGCCGCAATTTGCGACAAACCAGGTGCTGAGATAAATAAATGCTGATTTAGTTTTTCCATCCGCCGAACAAGATCTTTAGGCACAACCATCCAGCCAATACGCCACCCAGTCATTGAATAATATTTAGAAAAACTATTCAGAATTATAACCGGTTGATCATCTTGTTCTAAAAAAGAAAGAGCCGTATCAGCAGGTTTTTCATAAGTTAGCCCATGATAAATCTCATCAGAGAAAAACCAAATACCTCGGCGCCCTGCCATATCAACCAAAGACTTTAAACGGTCCTGCTCAAACACAACACCAGTTGGGTTAGCTGGACTAGCAAGTAAAATCGCTTTGATATCAAACTCTTCAATTGCCTGTGTCACGTCGCCTAGTGAAGGCATCCAATCATTATGAAACCCCACTGGCATCTCAACTGGTATAAGATCTAGTGCCTTTAAAATTTCTCGGTAACAAGGATAACCTGGCCGGGTAATCGCCACATGATCACCGGCATCTAAAGTGGCCAAAAAAGACAAAACAAACCCAGCTGATGACCCCGTAGTAATAACAACCTGGTCCGTATCAATAGAGACGTCATAACTTTCTTTATAATGCTGAGCGATACGCTCACGTAAAGACCGCTGACCAAGAGCCTCAGTATATCCAATTAACTCATCATCAAGAGCTTCCTTCGCCCGCTCCCTCACCAAAAAGGGTGCGGGCGTTCCAGGTTGCCCAACCTCCATATGACAAATAGAAGCACCAGAAGCCTCTAAATCTCCAGCTTCCCGCATAACATCCATCGCAAGAAACGACTCTATTTTTCCCCGTTTAGATAAAGAAATCACTTAAGATAACCCCTTTGAAACTCTATTAATTCCATCAAATGCAGCTCAAAAAATCACACGATCCACAAACTAGAGCACAATCCGTGCCTTCGTTTCACGAGGATCGAAAAAATTTGCGCAAAAACAAAAACTCTGGAGCATTCATCAGATTTAATGTGAAAATATAATGCTCTAGCCTTTATTTGCCTTCTTATTGTCATGAAAAGAAATAAAGCTAACACAGTTCAGAAATTGACCGAACTCTTTGTTCACAATAATTTTAAGCGATTCTCCCCCTACACTTAAGATAGAGTGAAAAAAGACTGAACAATCAAAAACCTACGCAACACGAATATATCTACGACTTAAAGTCTTGGAATAACAAACAAAAGCTCTATATATTTAAGATCGTATATATGTATAAATATGAGTGAAAAGTAGAACGATTTAATCCTGTACTGAAGTAATAATAAAGAACTGATGAATAACAACCATTTATGTTAATTAGGACTTTTGAAAAAGTGACACATAAAATGAACCAATCACGTGCCATTCAAGCTCCAGCCAGGACGTCTCTATATAAAAATTTTAGAGCCAACAAAGTGCAGCTTTTTAGTACACTTCTTTTACTCACCTTTTTCGCATTGAGTTCATTAGTTCTTACAGCCAGTCAAGCAAAAGCACGCGGCCTCATTCGCGACAGTGAAACTGAAAACCTAATTAGAGATTATGGCCTTCCCATTTTCAGAGCAGCAGGCCTCAGTTCACAAAACATAGCCATTCACATTATTAACGACAAAAACTTCAACGCCTTTGTAGTTGATGGTCGAAATATGTTCATCAACATGGGCGCTATCATGCAAGCCCAGACCCCAAATCAAATCATTGGCGTTATGGCACACGAGGCCGGCCACATCGCAGGTGGGCACCTTTCACGCCTCAGAGCCCATGCAGCCAAAGCACAAACATTAGACATCATGCTCAAAATCTTGGGCGGCGCTCTTCTCATTGCCGGCGGTGCTGGCGGAAACGCAGATCTTGGAAAAGTCGGCCAAGGCGTTTTCACAGGAAGTTCGCAGCAAACATTTCGCTCAATCAACCAATATAGACAAACGGAAGAATACGCAGCAGACCAAGCTGCCTTTGTTTATTTAACCCGCACGAAACAATCCGCAAAAGGCATGCTGGAAACATTTGAATATTTCGCAAGTCAGGCAATTGGCAGCTTAAAATATAGCGACCCCTATGTACGAAGCCATCCCTTACCTCGGCAACGGATCAACCAGCTACGCCAAAAAGCTGAACGCAGTCCCTACTTCAATAAAAAAGATAGCCCAGCACTCATACAAAGACACAATATGGTAAGAGCAAAACTATTCGCCTTCACCACCAATCCAACTTTTGTGTTTAATCGCTATAATACAAAAAACCAGTCCTTGCCGGCTCGCTATGCAAGAGCCATTGCAACGTTTAAAAGCCGTGGTATCAAGGCCTTTTTGCCTAAAATTAATGCCCTGCTCAAACAGCAACCTAATAATCCTTATTTCCATGAGTTAAAAGGACAATTTCTTCTCGAATCTGGCAATGCAAAAGCAGCCATCCCCTCTTTAGAGAAGTCAATTAGTTTGGAGCCAAGAAACGCCATCATTCGCCTCATGTTGGCTCAGGCAATGTCACAAATCCCGGGCAAATCTTACACTAACAAAATCATCAACCATCTTAGAAAAGCATTGGTCAGAGAAAAACGCTCACCAATCGGCTATCGCTTACTGGCAACGGCTTATGCAAAGAAGAATAAAATTGCCTACGCCGAGCTCGCCTCAGCACAAGCTTATTTTTATGAAGGAAAATTAGGTTTGGCCAAAAATCAGGCCAATCGTGCTAAAAGAAAATTAAAAAAAGGCAGCCCTCAGTGGATACAAGCAGATGACATCACGTCATTTCAACCAAGGCGATAAAAACAATTTTGATCAGCAGTCAAATAAATCAAAATGAAATGAACCTTTTCATACATAAAAACGACTGATTAAAAACAGATCAACTCAAAAAAACAAAATAAATCAAAAGAATAAAGAGAAACCGGAGACAAAAATGAACTTTCTATCATTAAAAAAATTTAGTGCTGCTGCTATTTTGGCAGGGTTTGCACTAAGCAGCCAATTAACAATGCCAGCATTTGCTAAAACATTTGATGATGCAGACAAAACAGCCATCCAAGGTATTGTTAAAGACTACCTTTTAAAGAACCCGGAAATCATTCGCGAAGCCTTGATTGAACTGGAACGCCGCACAGCTGAAGCTGAAAAAAACAGACAAAAGAAACTCGTAGCTGAAAATCAAGCCCTATTAACTGACCCCAAATTCGCACATATTGCCGGCAATGAAAAAGGTGACATAACAGTTGTCGAATTTTTTGATTATAACTGCCCATATTGCCGCCAATCTCTAAAAGACATTGAAAAACTTATGGACGCAGACAAAAACGTGCGTGTTATTTTTAAAGAATATCCAATCCTTGGAAAAGCTTCAACAACCGCCTCAATCGCAGCCTTAGCTTCTCGTAAGCAAGGCAAATATATGGAATTCCATACAGCCCTTCTATCTGCGAAGGGACGCCTTAACGATGAACAAATCACAAGCATAGCTAAAACAGTGGGCCTTGATGTTGATAAACTAAAAGCAGATATGAAATCAGCGGATGTTCTGGAAGCCCATAAAAAGAATATGGAAGTCGGACAAAAGCTAGGCATCAACGGAACTCCAACATTCATCTTCAATGATCAGGTCATTCCACAAGTGCTGCCATTTGAAGCCATGAAACAACTTATTGCGCGCATTAGAAAAGCCAGCTAATCAGCAAAACCATATAATTTCTATCAAAAGGGCCATATAATATGGCCCTTTTTTATCATTTAAGACATGTGTCGTTTGTAAACTTGAATAATCTCACTAGACCCACTAAAAGAGAAAAACGAAATTTTATATCGAACCAAAGATTAAGTAAGATGCGACGGTTGCTGGTGGGCAACTGAAGGAACACTAATATGTCAAAACCAATTTATGTCCTTAGTGGCCCAAATCTGAATATGCTGGGCCAAAGAGAACCAGAAATTTACGGGTCTCAAACTTTGGATGATATTCATAAGTCATTAAGTGAAAAGGCTGCAAAGCACGGCAAAGATGTGAAGTGCTTTCAATCCAATCATGAAGGGCAATTAGTCGATTTTATTCAAGAAGCAGGCAATAAAGCATCTAGTTTAATTATTAATGCTGGCGCTCTAACTCACACATCTGTTGCAATAGCAGATGCGATAAGAGCCATTGACATTCCCGCAATAGAAGTCCACATGTCTAACGTTTACCAAAGAGAGGTATTTAGGCATCATTCCTATTTATCTCCCGTGGTAATTGGTCTAATTTGTGGGTTTGGATCGCAATCCTATGAATTGGCGCTTGATGTTCTCGTAACTGACGCGCAAAAATAGGTAAAATATTATACAAAAGCGCGAAATTTAGCTTTTAAAATTAATCATTAATCCGAGCAATTGGTATAGCACACCCTATAAAATGTGCTAAACATGGGGCTTGATGTAGGTGACACAGTAGACTATGGCAGAGAAGAAAAAATTGAGTCAAAAAGAAATAATCCGAGAATTGGCGGATCTGTTAGAAGAAACCGGCCTAAGTGAAATTGAAATTGAGCAAAAAGACTTGCGCGTTCGCGTCTGTAAAGCCCAAACAACTGTTGCAGCAGTGGCACCTGTTCAACAACAAGTTGCAGCGCCTCCAGTTGCCGCACCAATCGCAACGCCTCCAGCTGCTGCAAAATCATCATCAGATGGCGTTCTGACATCTCCAATGGTAGGCACAGCTTACAGAGCTCCAGAACCAGGCGCCGCCCTATTTGTTGATGTTGGCACCAAGGTAACTCAGGGACAAACCCTTCTCATTGTTGAAGCTATGAAAACCATGAACCAAATCCCGGCCCATAAAACCGGAACGGTCACTGAAATCATGGTAGAAGACGGATCTCCAGTTGAATTTGGCGAACCATTGATGGTTATTGAGTAAAGGCATCAGCGCAGCATATGTTCGATAAAATATTAATAGCAAATCGCGGTGAGATTGCGCTTCGCATCCAAAGAGCCTGTAAAGAGCTTGGCATAGCAACCGTTGCCATTCACTCAACAGCAGATGAAGATGCCATGCATGTACGCCTCGCAGATGAAAGCGTCTGCATAGGCCCGCCAGCTGCAAACCTCAGCTATTTAAACATTCCTGAAATCATGGCCGCCTGTGAAGTCACTGGCGCCAATGCCGTTCATCCTGGTTATGGTTTTTTGTCTGAAAATGCCCGTTTTGCAGAGATCTTAGAAGATCATGACATCGCTTTCATCGGCCCAACGGCAGAACATATTCGCCTTATGGGCGATAAAATCACAGCCAAAGACACAGTCAAAAAACTGGGCATTCCAGTCGTGCCCGGCTCAGATGGCGCTGTTAACTCATTAAATGAAGCAAAGAAAATCGCTAAAGAAATCGGCTATCCGGTTCTCTTAAAAGCAGCTGCCGGTGGCGGTGGCCGCGGTATGAAAGTGGCTGAAACTGAAAAAGATCTCTCAGTTGCTCTATCAACCGCAAAAGCAGAGTCAAAAGCTGCTTTTGGCGACGACACCATGTATATGGAAAAGTACCTTGGCAAACCGCGCCACATTGAAGTTCAAGTGATCGGTGACGGCAAAGGCCATGCTGTTCATCTTGGTGAGCGTGATTGTTCTTTGCAACGCAGACACCAAAAAGTCTGGGAAGAAGCCCCCTCACCTGCGCTAAATGCAGAAGAGCGTGAAAAGATCGGCAACATTGTTGCCAAAGCCATCGGCGACCTAGGCTATCGAGGCGCGGGTACAATTGAATTCTTGTATGAAAATGGCGAATTTTATTTCATTGAGATGAACACACGCCTCCAGGTTGAACACCCCGTGACAGAAATGATCACAGGGCTAGACTTGGTGATTGAACAAATTCGAGTTGCCTCTGGCGCACCATTAAGCTTCACGCAAGAAGATATCTCCTTGCGTGGCCACGCGATCGAATGTCGGATTAACGCTGAAAACGCACGAACATTCATGCCAAGCCCGGGTAAAATCAACTATTTCCACCCGCCAGGTGGTTTAGGTGTTCGGGTTGATAGCGGCGTTTATCAAGGCTATTCCATCCCACCTTATTATGACAGCCTCATCGGTAAACTCATTGTCCATGGCAAAACCCGTAATGAATGCATGATGCGTTTGAGAAGAGCATTAAGTGAATTCGTCATCGATGGCATCGATACAACAATTCCGCTTTTTGTTGACCTGCTCAATGAACCAGACATCGTCAACGGCGCCTATGACATCCACTGGCTAGAAAAATATCTAGAAAAACCAGTAAAATAAATCCAAACCACCAAACAGAACCTGTTTGGTGGTTTTTTATTAAAATTGCGGCTCCATCATAAAGATAAATCAAATCTCTGAAATTACGCTTCTCTCACCTTTCAAAATCCACAAATCAGCGTTATCTTAAGCGTATGAAATCTGATAACATGAACATCCAAATTGATATCACTCCAGAAGTTCTTTTAAAGGCCTATTCTTGCGGAATTTTTCCTATGGCCGAAGCTGCTGATGATGATGAGCTTTTTTGGATTGAACCCAAACACCGCGGCATTATTCCCTTTGAACACTTCCATGTTCCCAAAAGCCTAGCCAAAATCATTCGAAAAAAAACCTTCGAAGTAAGAGTTGATACTGATTTTCGAGGCGTACTCGACGGATGTGCAGCCCCGCGGCCTGATAGACCAAGCACCTGGATCAACTCTAGAATTAGGGAGCTATACACAGACCTATTTGAAATGGGACATTGCCATACAATCGAGGTCTATAAGGATGACTTACTTGTGGGAGGTCTTTACGGAGTTGAACTAAATGCCGCCTTTTTCGGTGAAAGCATGTTCTCTTTTGAAAGCAATGCCAGCAAAGTCGCACTGGTTTACTTAGTGGCCCGTTTAAAGCACGCAGGCTTTACGTTGCTCGACACACAATTCGTCACAGATCATTTAGAAAAATTTGGTGCGATTGAAGTAACAAGAGATCAATTTCAACGCCGTCTTGAGCGCACCCGGGTCCGTCGGCGTTGTAATTTTTTAGGCTTAGATACAGCTACTCCGCCAAGCGGCATTTTACAACTGGTCAGCCATACATCATAAACCGGATGCTCAACTGCATGAATGCCAGGATTTTCAGCAAACACCCAACCTGAGAACAATTTCGCTTGGCTACCATCAAGCTTACGCTCTTTCACTTCAATAAAAGATGTCGTCGACGGAGCCTCAGTTGCAGGCGTTGTGTTACAAACACGTGGGCGAATAGTCAGCGCCCCAAATTTTTGTTCACCATCAATTGGAATTTCCAAATGAGAAATCCGGGCGGTAACTTTATTCAACGCAGCAAACACAGCAACTTTATTTTTGATCTGACGCGCTTCTGCCTCTTGAGCAATCAAAAAAGCGCTAAGGAAAGCAAATCCACCTAAAATCAAGACAATCTCTTTAGATAATCTATTTATTTGCATTTTAACTTTCATACTTCATTCCAAATCAAAGTTAAGTCATCTGTTGAATTTAATAAGTGAAACATATTGACGGCCAATTTACGGCACTCATCAAATAAACCCTTGAAATCAAATTATCTAGAGTAGACCTAACACCAATAGACGCAAACTTTTCCATTAAAAAATCCCTTAAAGCATTAAAGCTTAAGAGATTATTTTTAAGAAAGGATTTTTTTTAAATCTATAAGCTTAAAATCAGCTCTTATTAAGCAAGGTAACTAAGCATTGCCACTTTCTGGCTTCCAAGCTTCATACTCTTGAGAAACAGGTTGCCCCTGATCACGCTCTTCAGCATTCGGCCGATAGCGCAAATCCGTACCGGTATAGTTAGGACGATGATTAGTTTCATATGGTCGAGCCTGATAGTCGCTATCACTCGGCACAACATCAGTTTTATAGTGCATCCATCCATGCCAGCCTGAAGGTATGAGAGACGCTTCCGCTAAACGATCATAAACAACCCAACGGCGAGGTTTGCCAAGCGGCCCAACACCGCGCACTTGCTCATAATATTTATTGCCAACTTCATCTTCACCAACAAAACGACCATTTTTCCAAAGTGTAAATCTGTGCCCGATTGTATTACCAGTCCACCAGCCAAAAAGTTCAGAAAAAAGTCCCATAGAAAACCTCTTATATAGTGTAATGCCAATGAAATAAAAATTGTTAGATCAGCAAACTTTGTTAGATCGAAAGCCGAAAGGTTAAATCATCAAGAAAAAACAGTGTTTATACACCTGTGAAAATTCACCAAAGACTCGCCCTGCACTATGCCAACTCTTCTATTTAAAGTAAATCCCTCGCCCCAAAGTAAAACCTGTTAAAACTGCGATTAATTGCATCAGCTAAGGCAAAGTTATTTCATCAGAAACAAACAAAACTGTGTAAGAAGAGAAAAATCTTGATGAACCCAAAAATAACAGCAGTACCAGAAAAATCTAGAAATACCACATTTTGTAGTGTGACACATTCCGCCACACACTCTGAAGTAGAATCAGATAAGGTAATCTGTGACTAAATGAAAAAAATGTGGGCAAAAATCTCTCTTCTTATCTTAGGAAAAGTGCAATATTCACCTGTTTTATCTGGGGATTACCCCCAAAAAAAACATAAAATTTGCTAATCCAGCCTTTTTCCCAAACCTTTCACCAACTTTTCCCCAATTTACCCACAATTTATCTATATTGTGGGGGTGAAAAATAAAAACACACAACATCTTGACGAAAACAACCCGAGTCACTTAAGTTCAATCTCAAGTGAGGGGGCATTACAAAACTTACCAAACACTGAACTAAATCTGGTGTTTAAAGTTTTGAGAGTAGCTAGATGCCAACTCCATAATAAAAACTTTGATAATAAAAACTAAAGTTAAAAAATAAGCGTCAAGTACGGCAGAACTGCCGATTTTAGTTAAAATAAACTTTGAAATAACGGGGAAAGCGAAAACCAATCATAATTTGTTCAATCTTGAGTAACCAAACTTAATGAAAGAACAGAGTGATTTGGTGAGCTTTAATTTTCTCTGAAGGGGTAGTTGTGTGGAAATGAACCCTTCATATAGAGAGCAAACAAAACAATATTTTTAACAAACATAAATGCAAGTACATCTAAATCATCTGTGGCCAGTAAAACTAACTAAGTTAAACTAAATAAGATGAGTGCATTTAAATGAAAAATTTGAGGGACCATTAGACATGCGGATTACTCGTCGTTTTACAAAAGACAATCAATCTCCATATGAATCAATAGAATTTCGCAGTGCAACCAGTGAAATCCGCAACCCGGATGGCTCAACAGTATTTCAACTAAAAGATTTCAATGTTCCAGCTCATTGGTCGGCTGTTGCTTGTGATATCATCGCCCAAAAATATTTCAGAAAAGCCGGCATCCCAGCTCATTTAAAACCCGTTGAAGAAAACACTGTCCCTTCATGGTTATGGCGCCAAATTCCAGATGAAGACGCCCTAAGCAAACTACCTGAAGAAGAACGCTTCAGCGGTGAAACCGATGCAACACAAGTTTTCAATCGCTTAGCCGGCACATGGACATATTGGGGCTGGAAAGGCGGCTACTTCACAACCGAACAAGACGCCCAAAACTTCTATGATGAAATGCGCTACATGCTCGCCATGCAAATGGCAGCACCAAACAGCCCGCAATGGTTTAACACCGGCCTTCACTGGGCTTATGGCATCGATGGTCCTGGACAAGGCCACTTCTATGTAGACTATAAAACTGGCAAATTAACCAGCTCTGCTTCAGCTTATGAGCACCCACAACCGCACGCTTGTTTCATCCAGTCTGTTAAAGATGACCTCGTAAATGAAAACGGCATCATGGATTTATGGACCCGTGAAGCTCGTCTCTTTAAATATGGCTCAGGAACAGGTTCAAACTTCTCAGACCTTCGCGGCGGTGACGAACCTCTCTCAGGCGGCGGCAAATCATCAGGCCTCATGAGCTTCTTGCGCATTGGTGACAGAGCAGCTGGCGCCATCAAATCAGGTGGTACAACAAGACGCGCTGCCAAAATGGTCGTAATTGATATTGACCACCCAGATATTGAAAAATTCATCAACTGGAAAGTAACTGAAGAGCAAAAAGTTGCAGCTTTGGTGACAGGATCAAAAATTTGCAGCAAACATTTAAAAGCGATCTTTAAAGCCTGTGTAAATTGCTCATCAGATGATGATAGCTGTTTTGAGCCAAAGAAAAACCCAGCTCTAAAACGCGAGATTAAAGCCGCACGCCAATTACAAGTGCCAGATAATTACATCCAGCGCGTCATTCAGTTCGCAAAACAAGGCTTTAAAGAGCTGGAGTTTGACACCTATGATACAGACTGGGATTCAGAAGCTTATTCAACAGTCTCTGGTCAAAACTCAAACAACTCAGTTCGTGTAACAGATAATTTCCTAAAAGCTGTTGAAGCAGATAGAGACTGGGATCTAAAAGCACGCACAACAGGTGAAACCGTTAAAACCTTAAATGCGGGTGAACTCTGGGATAAAGTTGGCTTTGCGGCATGGAGCTGTGCAGATCCAGGCATCCAGTTCCACACCACAATTAATGACTGGCACACATGCCCAAAATCAGGACCTATTCGCGCATCAAACCCATGTTCAGAATATATGTTCCTGGATGACACCGCCTGTAACCTGGCCTCACTAAACTTAATGCAATTCCTTACAGGTGAAGAAGGCAGCAAGAAGTTTGATATTGATGGCTTCGAGCATGCTGTTCGCCTCTGGACAATGGTTCTTGAAATTTCAGTGACCATGGCTCAGTTCCCATCAAAAGAAATCGCAACATTGTCATATCGCTATAGAACACTAGGTCTTGGCTTTGCCAATATCGGTGGTCTGCTAATGGCCTCAGGTTTAGCGTATGACTCAGAAGAAGGCCGTGCCTATTGCGGTGCAATCTCGGCTCTCATGACCGGCATGTCCTATGCAACGTCAGCTGAAATGGCCAAAGAACTTGGCGCTTTTGAAGGCTATGAAGATAATTCAAAAGACATGCTGCGTGTAATGCGCAACCACAGAAGAGCTGCTTACGGTCATGCTGAAGGTTATAAAAACATCTCAGTCAACCCTGTCCCTCTCGATCATAAATCATGTCCGGATAATAAATTGGTTGATCATGCTTGTAGAGCCTGGGACAAAGCCCTTGAAGGCGGCCAGGAACATGGCTTTAGAAACGCCCAAGCAACCGTTGTAGCGCCGACAGGCACCATCGGTTTGGTGATGGATTGTGATACAACAGGCATCGAGCCAGATTTCGCTCTTGTGAAATTCAAAAAGCTAGCTGGTGGTGGCTATTTCAAAATCATCAACCGCACAGTTCCAAGCGCCCTAAAAGGACTTGGCTATACTGACGAACAGCTAGATGCCATCATTAACTATGCAGTTGGCTACGGCACATTAAAAGAAGCCCCTGGTGTTAATCATGAAAGCTTGAAAGAAAAAGGGTTCTCTGAAGACATCATCGAAACCATCGAAGCAAGCCTTGCGGCAACCTTTGATATTAAATTTGCATTTAACAAATGGTCATTGGGCGAAGAATTCTGCACCAAAACATTAAACATCCCAGCTGAAAAACTGGATGAGCCAGAATTTAACCTCCTCTCACATATCGGCTTTACTGCCAAGGAAATTGATGAGGCAAATGAATATTGCTGCGGTACAATGACACTTGAAGGTGCACCGCACCTAAAAGATGAGCACTTACCAATTTTCGATTGTGCAAACCCATGTGGCCGTAAGGGCAAGAGATTGCTCTCAGTTGAAAGTCACATCCGCATGATGGCAGCAAGTCAGCCCTTTATCTCTGGCGCGATTTCAAAAACCATCAACATGGCAAACACGGCAACTGTAGAAGATTGTAAAAAATCCTACATGCTATCATGGCGCCTGGCACTAAAAGCCAATGCTCTGTACCGCGATGGCTCAAAACTATCTCAACCTCTGAATGCACAAGTCCTCGGCATCGATGATGACGAAGATGAGATGGATGCAGAAATGCTAACAACATTACCGCAAGCAGAAAAAGCAGCTGTTGCAGCAGAGAGAATTATCGAGCGTGTTGTAGAAAAAGTAAGCGATCAAATCGATCGTGAAAAACTACCGCACCGCCGCAAAGGTTATACACAAAAAGCTGTGGTCGGTGGCCACAAAGTATATCTAAGAACTGGTGAATATGAAGATGGTCGCTTAGGTGAAATTTTCATCGATATGCATAAAGAAGGTGCTGCCTTCCGCTCATTGATGAATAACTTCGCCATCGCTATCTCGTTAGGCCTTCAATATGGTGTACCACTGGAAGAGTTTGTAGAAGCCTTTACATTCACACGCTTTGAACCTGCCGGATTTGTGCAAGGTAATGACTCAATTAAAAACGCAACCTCAATCCTTGACTACATCTTCCGAGAACTCGGTGTCTCTTATCTAGCTCGTCATGATCTAGCTCACGTTGACCCAAGTGAAATTGGGGCAGTCTCTACAGCTATGGGCCGCGGCGAAGATGAAGATGATAAAGACACCAGCGCCGAGCGCTTCCTCAGCCGTGGTCTTTTAAGGGGTACATTCAACAAGGCAAAGGTCGTTGAGAAGAAGTCTACCTCCGAAAAACAACAATCAGGGCTTCAATCCAACACAGTCGCTGAATTGCAGCAAGTCGTTAATTCAGGCTTAAGTGCTGGTGAAACAACTCTCGTTGCAAACGGAGATCCAGTTGCCTCCACGCAAACCCTTGGTAGCAAAGCTGAGTTGATGGCCGAAGCCAGAGTAAAAGGCTATGAAGGCGAAAATTGCGCTGAATGCGGTAACTTCACGCTCGTTCGCAATGGCACCTGCCTAAAATGCGACACCTGCGGCTCAACAAGCGGTTGTTCATAAAACCAATAGCTTGACATAAAAACTCTAAATGCACCCCAAGACAGAATTCTGTCTTGGGGTGCAATAATATTTGGCCCTATTGATCACAGACAATAAAACCACCAAAAAGAACTGCCTCTAAGAAAAAAACTCACTTCACGAAAGAGGAATGACGCCACTTCGGCCACAAGACATAGCTAAGCAACAGCGAAGCCCGACGCACAAGATCAGTCCGAACGGAGCATCGCGAGTACGGATAAGCTGATCGTAAAAAAATGCCGCCCCTCGGAGGCAGACAGTGCGGATGCATAGTGGGCATCTGAAGCACAACAAAAAATCCGTGAGAGAAAAAACTGTGAATGCTTTTTCCATAGCTTCTCCACAGGCTTTTGATTCCCTCTAGAATCTGTGTAATATTCAGTAATACAAAGCGCGACACCTTATTAGCCCTTCTAAATTAAGCTCTCAAATGAGACTTAGAATGGGATGTCTAATGACGAGCTTTAAAATTTGAGCTATTAAATCTTAGCTACTAAATTAAAGGGCACAATAATGGCAATTGATGAACAATTGCAGTCACTTGTTTATTTCCTGACGGATCATCTTTTTGCAGCAATTGAAGCAGGTGAGCGCATTCGCATGGCCACGTTCACACAAGCAGAAAATCTTGATGAACTATCCGGTGATGATATCATGCAAGAGATTGAACAATTGCGCCTCTTTATTTCCGATCTATCTGATTGGGAAGAAGAAATGGTCTCAAAGCTCATACAAGCCCGTAAATGGAGTAATCACCTGCGTGAGCATGATGCCTTTTTCAAACCTTTAGTTGATTTATTTAATAGTGCAATTCATCCGTTATCAGATGTCGCTGCGCAAATTAGTGACCACCATGATCGTCATTTTGAGGGTGGCGACCACCCCGATTGGTTCATAAATTCAAGAGAAATCGTCGCAGAAAAATCAGGACACGGTCAAATCCTAGCCTTAACAACAGGACCAATGTATCTTGTGGGTGGACATGTGCGCTTAGGAAATATCACTGAATTGTCTGAAAGTTACTTAAGCGCTCTCGAAACAAGATTCCCACATCTCTGGCTCCCAGCCGAAGATGTATTAATGGACGCCGAAGCTGAAACAGAAAAAAACATCTCTTTTGAGTAACCACTGTTTGAATAAGCCACTAAAGAAATATTTGTTTCCACTACAGAAATTTCCTGGATGCAAAGTGGGCAACTGAAGAGAAAAAATTCTAATCAAAACTGAGCGGCTTTAACTCTGTACTGTCACAATCTTCTTCAAAGTCTTTCTCCTCGCGCTTTAGTTCAGCAACAAATTCAAGACAAACCTGATCAAGCTGTTCTTCGTCAACACCGCGCAAAACAATCACAGTCCCAACCTTACCCAATTTAAAATAAGGGTAACTACCAAGACTTACCCCCTCATTTCCGTCATCAAGCTTACCAATTAACGGAGCAACAGTGCTTTCTGGATGCCTGATAATAAAGGTACGAGAAAGCAAGCGCCGGCCAGTCCGCAATTTAGGTGTCACATCATCAAGCATCACTTGCATAATTTTAGGCACACCTGCCATAACAATCACATTCTCAATCATGAAACCAGGGGCACCAGATACCGAGTTTTTAATCAACTCACCGCCATCAGGAATACGCGCCATCAAACGTCGCCCTTCGCTTAATTCTTCACCTGGGTACCGCGCCTGCATAATCTCAATAGCTTGCCTATTTTCAAACAACTCAACACCAACCGCTTTTGCAACACTCTGCGCAGTGATGTCGTCATGTGTCGGGCCAATACCACCAGTTGTAAACACGTAGTCATAAGAGGCACGAAGTGCATTCAGTGCATCAACAATCCGGTCTTCTTTATCAGAGACAACCCGCACTTCTTCAAGGCGAATACCCACTGCCGTGCAATGGTTCGCTAAATAATTAATATTTTTATCACTTGTACGACCAGATAAAATCTCATCACCAATCACAAGAAGTGCGGCTGTAACATCTTTCATAATTTATTCCACTAATCTTTAAGAGGTACTACACTGTTAGAAGCTGATATTTAATGTATGAATTCAACCTGGGTTACGTCAATATATTCCATTAAAAATAGTGTGAACTTAACCCTAAAACTCTCAACGGAACACCCATGAAATTTCCAAACCCCTTAATCAAGGGAACTTTAATCAAACGCTATAAAAGGTTTTTAGCAGATGTAACTCTGGAAAATGGCGAAGAAGTTACAGCCCACTGCGCAAATCCTGGCGCAATGCTTGGTTTAAAAGAGCCCGGTTCAACCGTTTGGTTATCACCAGCCACAAATCCAAAACGAAAACTAAAATATTCATGGGAGCTGATAGAAACCAATGATTTTAATAAAAAAACACTGGTCGGTATCAACACAAGTCTACCAAACAAGCTAGCTGAAGAGGCCATACAAGATGGCACAATTAAAGAACTACAGAGCTATGAAACCTTACGCCGTGAAGTGAAATATGGCCAAAACAGCCGCATCGATATCTTACTAGATAACCCAGAATGTGATGAGAAAAAATGCTATGTTGAAATCAAAAATGTTCACCTTCTAAGAGAAAAAAACTTATGCGAATTCCCAGATAGTGTGACAACAAGAGGCGCAAAACATTTAAAAGAGCTTAGTGATATGGTAGCTGCTGGTCACCGCGCCGTCATGCTTTACCTCATTCAAAGAGAAGATTGCAACTCATTCAATCTCGCAGCTGATATAGATACGGCCTACAATGAGGCTTTCCAAAAAGCTATTGATGCAGGCGTTGAAGCCATTGCCTATAAATGCAAACTCACAACAACAGAGATTAATGTCACAAAGCCTGTCGTTTTTAGAGGCTAATAAGATGATCAATTTAGCCGACTTTTGGCCGAAAGAGCGTGAATTCTTCGTAAAAAACATTAGCTACAGCTGTATTCCCTGCGATTTTTGTATGGATGTAGGTAATTTTAGCTCCACAGGTGTCACAATGGCGTTAAATTTTTAAATTGGGTTTAGACCCTAGTTAATATTATCAATTATAGTATAAATGAACTTAATTAAGCGACGAAAATTGACTTCATAAGTCTAAATTAACATGCCAAAATGAGCAAAAATTAAACCATTGCCCCTCTAAAACGGAATACCTAAATGAACAGACATCGCCCCATCATCCCAATCCACAAACCTGCAGACTATGAGGGAATGCGTAAAGCTGGCCAGCTAGCAGCCGCGGCATTGGACATGTTAGTTGAGGAAGCAAAACCAGGTGTCACAACAGCTCACCTGGATAAGCTGGCTTTTGAATTCGCAATGGATAACAACGCACTCCCTGCAACCCTTCACTATCGCGGCTACAAATATTCGATTTGTACATCAATCAATCATGTTGTCTGTCATGGCATGCCAAATAACAAACCCCTAAAGAAGGGAAGCATCCTAAATATCGACGTTACCCTCATCCTAGATGGTTGGCACGGAGACACAAGCCGAACAATTCCAATCGGAGACATTCCAACAAAAGCTGCCAGATTAATGGACATCACTTATAACGCTCTTTTTAAAGGCATTGAAGTTGTCCGCCCCGGCGCCACAACAGGAGATATCGGTCATGCCATTCAAGTTTACGGCGAAAGTGAACGCTGCTCTATCGTGACAGATTTTTGCGGTCATGGGCTAGGCCGCCAATTTCACACGCCACCAAACATCTTGCATTACGGAAAACCAGGCGAAGGTGTAACACTTGAAGAAGGCATGTTCTTCACCATTGAACCAATGCTTAATTTAGGGCGACCAGACGTAAAGGTCCTTGCCGATGGTTGGACTGCTGTCACCAAAGACAAATCACTTTCAGCCCAATTCGAGCATTCAATCGCTGTGACAAAAGATGGCTATGAAATTTTCACACTCTCTCCAGGCGGGTGGCAACATCAGTTTAGAGACCGCACCTAAAAAACACTCATTAGAGCTCTTCTTAGAAAAGTGTGCCGCGGTTTTCCGATAAGAAGTGCGTAAAAATAAAGAATTAGAGCCTTCCAATGAACAAAAATAAAAGAGAACTGCTCTAGCAACAATTAAAGTGAAGAGTACAAGTTCAAGGAGTGTCATAAGAAATGGGTGAATTTAAAGACAGTCAAAGCGGCCCTCATTACCAGGGGCACAGAACAAGACTGCGCCAACGTTTCTTAAAAGCGGGCCCAGATGCTATGCCCGATTATGAATTATTAGAAATGATCCTATTTCGCGCCATTCCAAGAAGAGACACCAAACCGCTAGCCAAAGAACTCTTGCACAAATTTGGAGATTTCGCTGAAGTCTTAAATGCCTCAGAAGCTCGGCTCAAAGAAGTCAAAGGTGTCGGCGATGCTGTTGTCACAGAAATCAAACTGATCAAAGCAACATCACTGCGCCTCATGCAGGCCAACCTCGAGAAAAAAGAAATCATTGGGTCTTGGTCAGCCATGGTTCGTTATGTTTGTGCCGCAATGGCGCACGAAAAAAGAGAACAATTTCGCATCATTTTTCTAGATAAACGCAATCAGGTCATAGCTGATGAAATACAAGCAGAAGGCACTGTTGATCACACGCCTGTTTATGTAAGAGAAGTTGTTCGCCGCGCCCTTGAAGTTGGCGCGACAGCTATCATCCTTGCTCACAATCACCCCTCTGGTGACCCAACTCCATCAAGAGCTGATATATCAATGACCAAACAGATCATGGAAGCTCTTGATAAAATAGGCATTTTAGTCCACGACCACATCATCGTAGGCCGAGATGGGCACGCAAGTTTAAAAGAGCTCCAGCTCATTTAGTTAAATTAATTCCACCAAAAAACTCACTTTTTTATCTCTTTAAATTTCACACCTTTAAAACAACGAACCGGATCGCCTCGCTCTAACGTCTTATGTAGCTGAAAGATTTGTTTGTTTTCATTACTCTGCCTTTGAAGAGACTTGAGGAAAAAGACATCAGTCAACCTCTCAATCGCAAGTTTCTTATTACGGTGCTGTGAACGACCATCCCGGCAGACAGCAGAAATCCCAGAAGGCAAATGAGTGACACGCACAGCACTATCCGTTGTATTCTGATGTTGTCCGCCAGGACCACCAGCTCGAAAACAATCAAACTTTAAATCTGAGTTTTTGATGTCAAGTGAGGAGACATCTGTATCCTTGAGCAGAAAAACACCAACAAACCAGCTTTGCCGTTTATGGTTTGGACGAAACGGACTAGGACAAACCCACTTAATGGTGCCTAACCACTGCTCAGAAAATTTAGCACTCCCCTCACCTAAAACAGTAATAAGAGCAGAAGAAGGGTCCTCTCCTTTTGAAGTTTCATTAAAGGTAGTAGAGACTACCAAATCACTTTCCCTAGCTTCAGCCAGCATCTCTTTCACAACCAAAGAAACAGCACGCTTGCATTCAGCTGGCCCCGAACCACTACTAACAAGCAGTTTTATTTGTTCAGCTTTCATCTTCTACCCCTCCTCTTTCTAGAGGGTTTCACACTGTTTTTAATTGTGTTTTCAATCTCTTTGTTAGCTTTCTTAAATGTTAAAAGAGGTCTCAAAGACAATAGCGGCGTAACCAGTTGAGCATCAACCAAATCACTCAATACGGCTTCTGAGTTTTTATAAGCACTAGGAGCTTCCTCAACTAAAAGCTGCTTATCTTCACAAACAACATGACCACCAAACGACGTGCGCTGTAATTTATTCAGTTCAGATTTATTACGCCCAACTCGTCCCTTCATTGATTTTCGGTCATATTTTCTCCCGGAACCATGAGCAAGAGAAAATAACGATTGCTCTTTCAAGTCCTTTTCATCAGTTGGCTTCACCAAATAACTCAACGCATCACGCGATCCTGCGATCTGCACAACAGGTAAATCAGCCTTAGCAGCTCCTTTGCGATGAAGAAAATTATCACCATACTTCTCAACAAGATTATGAGGACAATCAACAAGCAACTTACAATGACCTCGCAAAGCATTTGCAGCACGCTCCGCAATGATCTGACGGTTCAATGAAGCCCAGCGAACAGCACCATCATGCAAATTGAGATAACTTCTCAGTTCAGTACTGTCACCACTTAAGCCCTCAGCAAAACAATCTTGAACGGTTTGAAAAACAGACATTCCAAATCCACGAGACCCAGAATGGACAAACAAAAGCGCGTGTCTTTTATCAATGTTTAACTGCTCAAGAACACTCGTTTCAAAAACATCGCCAATCTCTTGTACTTCACAAAAATGATTACCCCCGCCAATAGTCCCTAAACTATGCAAAAATAAATCATGGTTGTTTGCTAATTCTAGTAAGTCATAACGGTCAAGTCGCGAATGTAGTTCCTCACTGAAAGGAGGGCTAACATCCCCACCCTCAAAAAAAGCTCCCTCCAACTGACGGAGTTTTTGCGCGCACTTTTCGAGTTTTAATTTTCGCACCTCAATATCAAGCGCGAACAAGCTCATGCCACAGCCAATGTCATTTCCAATCAAATCTGGGTAGACACGGTCAGCTAAAATTGAAACACCAACAGGGCCATATTTTCCAGGATGCAAATCCGGAAATGCAGCTATCTGTTGAACACCTTTTTTATGTGTAAGGTCCGTTAATTGTTCTGTCGCTCCCTCCTCAATCCAGGAGAGAGCCGAATAAAAATTATATGAATGCGCATCACAGCTTCTCTCGCTTTCATCAGGAAAGCCAGAAGCGCGCACGCCTTGTTTAAGAGAAATGCCCATAGGGGATCACCTTTTAAAATCTATAATAGATGGAAGACAACAAAGCTCATCATCTACAAATTCAAAAAAATTCGCATGAGGCTTTTAATATCTGGCACCACCGTAAAGACGGCTTAGCTCAGTTGTGCTGCCCGAGAGAGCAGGTGAAAATTATGGGACATAACCTTACTCCTTTTAAAAGGTGAGATACGGTTTGGATCATCCAAACTGTGGGCGGCATAGATATACCCATCTCAAAGAGAATTCAAGAAAAAAGAATATTTTTTTAAGAAAGAAAAGACAAACTAAATTGTAAAGCGGAGTTTATGACTAGAAAACAAATGAGGGAAAGCACTGAAAAAACAAAAATTTATACAATTATTTCAAACGATTAAACCTTAGTGAACAGGGCCGAGGGGTGTCTCACCATCATCTTGTTCCTCAAGCGTTTCAAATTCACCATTCTCACCATATTTAGCTAAATCCTTACGATAAGCAAAGAAGCCAAAAGGCAAGAGAGCCAAATAACCAAAACAAATAAAACTCAAAGTAACCCAAGGATAGGTAAATAAAATCGCAGCAAACAAAACACCAACAACAGTGATCGGCATCGCATAACTCATCTGAATACGATGTCCAAGTAACTTCCCTGAAAAGGTCGGCAAATGAGAAACCATCAACCCAGCCATCACAACCATGAAAAACGCTGTGATCTGCGGCAAACTCTTAAACAATTCAACACTGCCGAGATCAAGGTAAAGCGGAAGCATCACAAGCATCGCCCCCGCAGGCGCAGGTATCCCCTCAAAATATCGAAGCTTCCACTTTGGTTGTGTTTTATCATTATTAGAGACATTAAAGCGTGCTAAGCGCAAAGCTGCTGAAATGGAAAATGCCAGCGCTGCAATCCAACCAAGACTTTTAAACTCAGTTAACCCCCAAGTGAAAAGCAGCAGAGCCGGCGCCACACCAAAGTTTACAAAATCAGCTAATGAATCAAGTTCAGCACCAAACCTAGATGAAGCTTTAAGCAAACGAGCAACCCGCCCATCCAAGCCATCAAGAAAAGCGGCGAGAACAATTAAGCCAATTGCCAACTCAATGCGACCATCCATTCCCATCCGAATAGATGTAAGCCCCGCCGCAAGTCCCATAAGGGTAATCACATTTGGAATAAGGGCAACAAGAGGTACCCGGCGCTCAGACCGACGCGAAAAAAAACGACGCCGTGGTCTTCCAGTCTCTTTGACTGGAGATGCTGTTTCATCATCGCTGCTATTCTTATCCAAAACCATATGAACCCTTAAAAGTTTTCATCAAACAAAGTTTAGCGCATTTCACCCAAAAGTGGATACTGGTTCTGGGAAAAATGGAAAACGCTCTAGTGTGTCCGCGCTTCCCGTTCACCTTCATCAGAATTTAAATCAGCAAAAATAGTCTCTCCGCCAATGGCCTTTTGACCAACAGAAACCTGAGCCACTTTGCCTTTGGGTAAATATACATCAACCCGACTACCAAAGCGAATAAGACCATAACGCTCACCAACACCAATGCCATCACCTTCTTTAACAAAACAAAGAATGCGGCGCGCAATCAATCCGGCAATTTGCACAACACCAATTTTATTCCCTTGGCGATCCTCAATAACAACACCATTGCGCTCATTATCTTCGCTCGCTTTATCAAGCACGGCATTTAAAAACAAACCTGGCGTGTAAACCACTTCTTTAATATCACCAGCAACTGGTGAGCGTTGAATATGTACATCAAAGATAGAAAGAAATGTTGAAATCCGAATAACAGGATCTTCTCCAAGCCCAAGTTCTTTTGGTGGTAAAACTTCATCAACACCTGTTATTTTACCATCAGCTGGCGCAACGATTAAACCTTCTCGAGTTTGTGTCACACGTTCTGGATCACGAAAGAAATAATAAACCCACATGGTTATAATCGCAAAGATCCATCCCAAAGGAGCCCATAACCAAAACATAATTAAAGTGAGAATAAAAGCAGCCGCAATAAATTTATGTCCATCCCGATGAACAGGAACCAAAACGGTCTCTAAACTATCGATAAAACTATTATGATCTGACACGTAAAACCTCTTTATAATAAACGGAAGAGAACAAGTAACTTCTTAACAAGTCCCTTCATAAACAAACTTAATGATCTTCAATAACAGGCTCTGTTGATGCCTCTCTCAAACGATCTTCTGAACTCTCTCGCTGTTGTTGCCACAGCCCTGCATAAACGCCGCCTTGAGCAACCAAATCCTCATGCCGGCCACGCTCAACAATTTCACCCTGATCAAGCACCAAAATCTCATCAGCATGAATAACCGTCGATAAACGGTGTGCAATCACCAACGTCGTGCGCTCACGACTAACTTGATCCAGCGCCCCTTGTATCTCTTTTTCAGTATAACTATCAAGAGCACTCGTTGCTTCATCCAGCATTAAAATCGGCGGCGCCTTTAAAATAGTCCGCGCTATAGCAACCCTCTGTTTTTCACCACCAGAAAGTTTTAATCCACGCTCACCTACAAATGTATCATACCCTTCAGGTAATTGCTTAATAAACCCATCAATTTGAGCCATACCAGCGGCCTCAAAGACCTCTTTAGAACTCGCACCAGGTCGTCCATAAGCAATGTTATAATAGAGTGTCTCATTAAACAAAACAGTATCTTGCGGCACCATGCCAATAGCTGCTCGTAAACTTTTTTGCGTAACCTGACTAATATCTTGCCCATCAATGCGAACCTGACCGCTGGTTACATTATAGAACCTAAACAACGCTCGTGAAATAGTAGATTTCCCAGCTCCTGAAGGTCCAACAATCGCAGTCATTTTACCAGCTGGAACTTTAAAGCTGACACCCTTTAAAATCGGTCGTTTTGGGTCGTAAGCAAAGTGCACATCTTCAAATACAACTTCTCCAGCTTTGACCTCAAGTGGTTTCGCATTGGGTACATCTACAATTTCAGGAAATTTTTTCAGTAAAGTGAATAGGTTTTCTAAATCAACCAGAGCTTGACGAATTTCGCGATAAACCATACCCAAAAAATTAAGAGGAATTTGTAATTGAATGAGCAACGCATTGATCATCACAAAGTCACCGAGGGTGAATTCTTTAGATGCAACACCGTTCGCGGCCATCAACATAGCGATCGTCAACCCAATTGTAAAAATTGCCGCTTGACCAGCATTTAAAACACCCAATGAAACAAACGTGCGAACAGTCGCCTTTTCGTATCCTGCCATAACTTTATCATAGCGTTTCGTCTCCAGATCTTCATTGCCAAAATATTTAATCGTTTCATAATTCAGCAAGCTATCAACAGAACGAGACCCAGCCTCATTATCAGCATTGTTCATATCTCGGCGAATATTAATGCGCCAATCAGTCGCTTTTTTTGTGAAAAACACATATGAAACAAGCGTCAGAAAAAGAACCCCAACAAATTCTAAGCCGAACATAGTCGCAAAAATTACGAACACCATAACAAGTTCAAGAACTGTTGGGAAAAAATTTAAAACACCCATACGAATAATGAGTTCAATGGCCGTGCTAGCCCGAGCCACAACCCGGTTTAATTCTCCGGTACGACGTTCAAGATGAAAACGAAGCGATAGGTTATGCAAATGCCTAAACACATCAACGGAGATAGATCGAACAGCATTCTGCCCGACTTTAATAAACAACCCATCACGTAATGCATTAAATATAATCATCATGATACGGCCCATGCCATATGAAATGATGAAAAATATAGGCACAAGGGTGAGAGCTACAATTTCGTTTTTTCCAGAAATTGCATCAAGAGCATTAACAGCTTCCTTATAAGCAAAAGGAACAGAAACTGTAACGAGTTTGGCTGCAAACAAACAAAGAAATGCAACAATAACACGAAGCCTTAAATCCCACCGCCCTTCAGGCCAGGCAAAAGGTAACAAAGATCGAAACACTGAAATGGGATCAACAAGTTGTTTTTTCTGATCGGCATCACTGCTAGAATTTTTCATATATCGCATAAATTAAGCCAAACACCCGATCTAATAAATAATTAGTGCTGTTAAAAATAAGAATGCTCAGGTTCTATAGCGCTCCTCCCAAAGATGGCAACTGGTTTTGGGAATGCGCGGATGCTGGTGGGCATCCGAAGCGCATTAAAAAGGAACGCTAAAAAAAGAACCTGAGCATGAAAAGCTTTAATCCTACTATAAGCTGTTTAGCTGGATTTAACACGTAATTTTACATTTGGCTTGATAGAAGCCGGATTTTTAAGAAGTTTTGGATTTAGCTTAATCAGCTCTTTATAACGCCGACCATTACCATAAACCTTAGAGGCGATCTTCCAAAGGCTATCACCCCGTTTCACAACATAATGAGAAGGAGTTGCATCCGTTTTCTTTTCAGCAACCTTGACCTTTTTAGATTTTACTTTAGGTAAGGCCAAAGAAGCAATCTGCTTCTTCTCTTTAACTGGCGCAGCAGTAGCTACATTTGAACCAGCAGAAATCAAGAGTTTTTGTCCCGGATAAATTAAGTTCGCACTCTTCAATTTTTTGTTGAGCTTAAGAATTGTCTTGTAAGCACTTGTACTACCTAATTCGCGTTTAGCAATCCGCCCAAGACTATCCCCTCGTTTCACAACGTAATATTTCGGAGCGGCCTTTTTATCACCTACAGACTTATCTTTGCTTAATTGCTCTTTTGAAACGGCTTTAATCTTACCCTTTTCAGAAGATTTATCTTCAGCTGATTTTTTCTCTTTTTTATCTTTCTTTTTAAGCGACGTCTTCAAGTCAGCTTTCTTATCAAGAACGGCAACCTTAACTTCCTTAGTCTTTTTAGCAGAAGCAAGTTTCTTCTCACCAATTTTTCGTAACGGTAAAGGTGTTCTAGCTGCAAGAGCCTTATTACGTTTCAAGCGTTTGGCTTCAGCCTTCGTAAGCGTTTTACCATCCTTACCAGCTTGCTTGTCTTTCTTCAGCTTTGTACGCAGAGTAGCTAACGCTTTGTCACCAAGCTCAATGCCAATACCGTCTTTGTCATAACCTTTAGGGGCTTTACCTTTTTTCGTTTGTTTAAAAGGCAAAGTCTTGCGAGCCATGGCAATTCCGCTCTTACTCATTTGCTGAGCTTGCAAAATGTGAGGTCCCTGAGGAATATAAAGTTCTTTCGTGAAAATCCAATTGCCCGAATTATCAGCAATCACATCCCCTAAATAACGCACACCAACATAAAGAGAAAGTTTGGCTTCAGCCTGAGAACGCCCAGTAACAACAATTTGCCCCTGCCCTTTTTTGGCATTGATAAATTTATAATCAACATCCTCAACCATCAGATTCTTAATGGCTTCAAAACGGACTTTATCAACACGAGAAACTAACTCAGTTTCTTTTTGTTTATTGTCTTTACCAGCAACATCCTTTTTAGGATCTGTAAGCAAATTAATAATGGTTTTCATTAAACCGCCAGTTTTAGAAGATTTCTCTTCCTTAGCGGTTTCAGCAACGATGAGTTTGCCTGCATCATCATAAATTTTTGCACCTGAATAATCATCTAACTGAGAAGAAACATAAACTTTGTTTTCTTGCTCTTTGTTGTCAGTTTCTTTTTTAGACGCGACTTTCTTTTCTTTTTTCAGCTTCGGAGGAGCAACAACGGCAACTTTTGACTTAGCTGAATCTGGTGTCCGCTTTTTAAGGTCTTTTACGTCTTTCACCTTAGAAGCTGACTTCTTCACAGATGGTGTTTCAGCAACTTTAATTGAGTTAGCCGGGTCATCGCCGCCGGGGGTGACCCCAGTTGGAACTTCCCATTTCTTAGGCGCAGCTATAGCCCCTTTAACGTTATCACCTAACGACGTAACTTTTTCGGATAATTTGTTTCCAGCCTCAACCGCTGCTTCCGCAACACTATCTAGACCACGCTCAATTTTCTCAACAACACTATATTCAGGTGTTACACCTGTTGGCACTGTCCAGATGAGTTTTACCTTAGCAACATTTTTGTTCTCAACTTTAGACTTAACTTTTGTCGTTGCGACTTTTTTCGTCACTGGCTCAGGTTTCTTGGCCGGTGTCGCTTTTTTAACAACACTCTTTTCATCTTGCTTGGCAGCAACTTTCTTAACAGCCTTGCTCTCAGCAAGTTTTAGCTCCGTTGGTTGATGCTTGTTAACGGCCACAACAACTCTGTCTTTCGAGAGACGTGAATTATCTTTGCCACCACGTGCAACATCATGATCAATGGCAGAAGAATTATCATCCGATGAAGTGTTAAAACTTAAACGAGTTTCAATTTTACTTTCAATCCGATCTTCTTTCGAAAGCGTCCGCTCATCAACAACATCGGTCATCACTTCTTTTTTAGTCGAAGCAATCGCAATACGTTCTTGAGCCATTTCAATTGGAGCAAACCGGTCACGGTTCTCATCATCAGAAACTCTAGCTGTTTGCTTATCAGTAGATATTCGCGTCTGATCTTTACCTGAAGCTAGATCGTCTAAACCTGTTGCTGCTTTTTGATTTTTATTGTCATTTGATTGTTCTTGAGTAAGCGAAGTATCAACAGCTACTTTTTTAACATCCCCTTTGAAAGTCACTTTAGTGACGGTACCGTCTTTACTAACAACACTCTCATGGCTTTCATCGGCCAGCTTCGTCTTCTCTGTAACGCTTGCAACCTTAGAAACACTCCTAGCCTTCGCAACACTACCAGTCTTAGAAACTAAAGCTTTCTTCTCAGGAGTTTTTTTATCAGCAGCAACCTTTTTAACTTCTTTAATAGGAGAAGGTTTCAAGATTTTAGCATCTGCCAATTTAATGCGCTTAGAAAATTCCTCACTAGCCGCTCTGGCCAGTTCATCGGCTTTTTCCAAAGTCGGGTCGAGCTTAACCTTAGCTGATTGAGCATCAACTTTTTTAACCTCTGCAACTGCTTTTTTAGAAGTATCAGTTTTCTTTTGAGATTGATTCAGTGCCACTTTTTCTGCACTGCTCTTATCCGAACTAGTCTGCGCCAGTTGGCGAGCCATTGTATTTTTTTGCCAGGCGTTTACAACAAACCCCGCCCATAAAAACGTTACAAAAATAGCCAAAACCGTCGATAATAACCGAACGACACTCATAACTAGTACCTTTCAAACTCAATACAGCGAAAACATCTAAATAAAAAGATAGTCACCCTCATTTTAAACAATTTATCAGGGCATTCCAACAACATAAAAACAACACTCGAATTATTAAAATATTCAAGCAAATCAATTTGTTATGTAAAAGTGTTGCATCTTGAAGACATATATTGGTGCGACAGATATAGTTCAGCACCAATTTAAAAGCAAGTTTTAGCCCTTTTTCGCTTCTGCAAACTATCTTAAGAAACAGATAAATTTCATCAAAATGTAAGATGAAACACATATAAATCGCACAATATTATATAGGTCATCTCAAGTAAAATTATGACAAAAACAATACAAAAGTCTATACTTAACACCAAACCGCTACAATCAATCTGTATTTTTTGCGGTTCTGGGGAGGGTCAAAACCCTGAATTTAAAATTGCCACCAAAACTCTTGGCCACCTTATTGCCCAAAACAACATTGAATTAATCTATGGCGGTGGTGATATGGGCCTAATGGGTACGATTGCCACCGCTGTTAAAGAAAAAAACGGTAAAGTCACGGGGATCATCCCTGAATTTTTACTAAAATATCAAAATGAAAATTCAGAGACAAACGGACTAATCGTCACAAAAGATATGCACACCAGAAAAGCCAAGATGTATGAACTAGCTGACGCATTCATAGCTTTGCCTGGCGGCATTGGCACTCTGGAAGAATTGGTCGAGACCATGACATGGGCGCAGCTCGGCACTCACCAAAAACCCATAGCACTCCTCAATACAGCAAATTTCTGGGAACCATTCCTGTCCCTTATAGACCATATGAAAAGTGAAAACTTTATCAGAGAGGGGCTCGAGGTTAATTTCCAAGTTGTTAATCAACCAGAAGACATCATCAATGAACTAGTCACACAAAAAAATGCCCACACTAAAGAGAAGGCCTAACTTGAAGAAAGAGCCGCTCCATCACGTAACAATTTATAATTGATCGAATCGACTAAAGCTTCAAAAGAGGCATCAACAATGTTGGTTGAAACACCAACAGTATGCCAGCGCTTACCATCACTATCTACACTCTCAATAAGCACCCGAGTGATAGCATCAGTACCACCAGTTAAGATCCGCACCTTATAATCAACAAGCTGTAAGTCATTTATAAAAGGCTGATAAGGTCCAAGATCTTTTCGAAGCGCCTGGTCCAGCGCATGAACAGGACCATTACCTTCACCTACATGAGCATGAGTATCACCGTTCACAGTCACTTTCACCATAGCTTCAGAAACCGTGATGAGTTCACCACTAGAATTATAGCGCCGCTCAACCATAACCCGAAAACTATCAACAGAGAAAAAGCGCGGCACTTCACCCAAATGCCGGCGAGCAAGAAGTTCAAATGACGCATCCGCACCATCATACACATAGCCAACACTAGAACGTGCTTTTACATCTTTAAGCAACTCATCCACACGATCGTCATCATGATCAACAAGAATATCCAAGCGCTCAAGCTCAGCTAAAATATTTGACTTCCCAGCCTGGCCTGAAACCAATAATTTGCGTGAATTACCAACAAGCTCAGGTTCAACATGTTCATATGTCGAAGGGTCTTTCTTAACGGCAGAGACATGGATCCCCCCCTTATGAGCAAAAGCAGAACTACCCACATATGGTTGAGAATGATCAGGCGCCCGGTTCAACACTTCGTCAAGCAAACGAGAAGCATGTGTAATCGTGCGCAATTGCTGAGCCGTAATCCCAGTTTCATATTTATTTGCAAAATCAGGTTTCAATAAAAGCGTTGGAATAATCGAAGTCAGATTTGCATTACCGCAGCGCTCTCCCAAACCGTTAAGTGTACCCTGCACTTGGCGAGCTCCAGCCTGAATGGCAGCCAAAGAATTTGCAACAGCATTACCCGTATCATTATGAGCATGAATACCAATGTGATCGCCAGGGATCTCTTTGGTAATCATCCCTACAATATCCAAAACCTCATGAGGCAAAGTTCCCCCATTCGTGTCGCATAAAACAATCCAGCGCGCGCCAGCTTCATAGGCCGTCTTCACACAAGAAAGCGCATATTCAGGGTTTGATTTGTAGCCATCAAAAAAATGCTCGCAATCAATCAAAGCTTCCCGGCCACTATCACTAACAGCCTTTACACTTTCTGTAATTGTGAGAAGGTTTTCTTCATTCGTCACGCCAAGCGCCACACGCACATGATAATCCCACGATTTTGCCACGAGACAAATAGCATCAACCTTCGCGTCAAGAATGGCTTTAAATCCGGCATCATTAGAAATCGAGCGACCAACTCGTTTAGTCATGCCAAAGGCGGTATTTTTAGCCGATTTAAAAACACGCGGCGTTTCAAAATAGCCACTGTCAGTGGGGTTGGCTCCAGGATAGCCACCTTCAATATAATCAAGCCCCAAACCATCCAAAGCTTCAGCAACAAGGATCTTATCATCAAGAGAAAATTCAACACCCTGAGTTTGAGCCCCGTCCCGTAAGGTCGTATCAAATAAATAAATTCTCTCACGCGTTTCAGCCACAGCCAAATCCCTAACCCTCAAATACTCTTGCATCTTCTTTTAGCGCTCCTTTGTCCCCAAAACCGGATCCACTTTTGGGCGGAGCGCTGTTGCCATATCCATAAGGAGCTAAAAGCCCCAATGCAAGTCCTTCCTGCGAAATGTATGGAAAACAGGTTAATACAGAGAAAATCTCGATATTTAGTATTGACTGAAAAAATCTCTTTACAGTTCTTACAAATAATTAGCTGAAACGATGGGATAGTTCGTTCAAAAAACAAACAACCTTAAACATGAGGAATGAGTGATAAACTCTTCAAGCAATAGAAAAAACTAGCTACACGATGAAGGAGCATTGCCTTCTTCAGGCAATGGGACATGGCAGCGCCAGCTGACCGTTGCCTAGCACTGCCTCTCGGAGTGCCCGCCGCTTCAGCGGCGGAATAGCACGTGAGAGAAAAAATGCCGATGCTGGTGGGCATCTGAAGCCTCATTAAAAACCTTCCCTAGCTCTTCACTTCCCAGTCGGTAAAGCCATCCCCGTCCATAAGAACAATATTCTTAGAAACCAATTCATCACGTAGTCGATCAGCCTCGGCCCAGTCTTTATTCTCACGCGCCTCTAAACGTGCCGCGATCAAAGCTTCAATTTCTTTCTCATCAACATCAAGTTTGGGTGCACGAAGCTCAGCCCATTCCTCAACCGAATGAGATAATAATCCCATTAAGTTCGCAGACGCTTTCAGGGCAGCAGGATTATCTTTTAATTGATGCAAAATTGAAATCGCTTTGGGTGTATTCAAATCATCAGCAAGAGCAGACAATAATCCGTCATCAAGAAGCTCAGATGATATCTCATCTTCACTTGCTTCACCTTCAGGTAAAACACCATACCAACCATCAAGCGTTTTCTGCGCAGCTGATAGATTAGCTTCAGTCCAGTTAATCGGTTGGCGGTAATGGGTCATCAACATGGCAAGACGAGCAACTTCACCAGGCCATTTTTCAAGAACATCATTCACAGTAATAAAATTGCCAAGGCTCTTCGACATCTTCTCACCTTCAACCTGCAAATAGCCATTGTGCATCCAAATGTTGGCCATCTTGTCAGTTTCATGAGCGCAGCAACTTTGTGCAATTTCATTTTCATGATGAGGAAATACCAAATCAATCCCGCCACCATGAATGTCAAACACTTCTCCAAGATGCGCCTTTGCCATAGCCGAACACTCAATATGCCAACCAGGACGACCACGGCCATTTTTAGAAGCACCCTCACCCTGCCAAGGGCTATCCCATCCAGGCTCTTCATCAAGCGAAGGTTTCCAAAGCACAAAGTCCATCGGATCTTTTTTATAAGGCGCTACCTCAACACGGGCCCCCGCTTGCATTTCGTCAACAGAGCGGTTTGAAAGTTCACCATACCCCTTCATAGCCGGCACATGGAAAAGCACATGACCTGAAGCTTCATAGGCAAAGCCTTTTTCAATCAAAATCGTAATTAGAGCCTGCATTTCAGAAATATGTTCAGTAGCCCGAGGCTGCACATCTGGTCTGTAGCAGTTCAGAGCCGTCATATCTTCTTGAAATTGCTTGTTGGTCCGCTCTGTTAATTCGCGAATATCAATACCTTCTTCAGCAGCTCGGGCATTAATCTTGTCATCAACATCCGTAATATTCCGAACATAAGTCACATGATCCTCCCCATAAACATGGCGAAGAAGACGGTTCAAAACATCAAAGACAATGACAGGACGGGCATTCCCAATGTGCGCATAATCATAAACAGTCGGACCACAAACATAGAGCCCAACAACAGGTTTACCATCATTAGATGATGTATGTAGGGGTTCTAAAACTTGTTTTTGTTTAGATAGCGTATTGTAAAGCGTTATGGTCACACCAGAACTCCGTTTTAAAAATATAATTAGATTGCGAATATAGAAATACCCAATAGAGAAATATCAAAATATTGAGAAGCCAAATAGCTCAAAAGCCAAACCTCACCTCAATGAGACGTTTGACTATATAACAAAGTTCAAAAGAAGTGGGAGAATAAAATAAAACTAATTAAAAAGCTTTCAAAGAGGCAATAAGCAGTGCTTTCGCATCCAATACCCGCTGCATTGCCCCCGTCGCACGGCCAATCATCAGTGAACCCTGCATAGATGATAAAACCCAACCAGAAAGCATCCTGGAATCAGCTTCAGGGTTAACCAGAGAAGCCTCCTGTAATTTCTTCATTATTGATAAAATCCAAGCCAATTGATCAGCAAAAAAACCATCAACTTCTCCTTGGACCGCCTCAGGCAAAACAGGATATTCCCCTGCCAAGGAGCCACAAAGACAAATTTTGTGTGGCTCTTCTTCAAAAATCAAATAAGCATGAAAATAATCATCCAAAAGCCCCCAATAATCTGCGCCACGTGAAGCCTCAGATTGCTTGATCACATCTTGAACCTCAGCCCGATACCGATGGACAACAGCTTTGGCCAAATCGCCCTTTGAGGGGAAATAATAGTGAATACTCGCCTTACGAATACCCACTTCATCCGAAATATCCTGATAGCTGATGGCACTATAGCCACGAGATTGCAATAATCCCATAGCGCTATCAAGTATGCGGTCCTGTGTTCCACTCATAGAAAAAATAAAGCCTTTAGTTCATTAAAAACAAGAGATAAGAAAACAACTCACCGCTTATTTATAATTGATAAGTCCAACATTCATTGATTAGGGTCAAGAGAAGAGCCCTAATTTAATCGACATTCCTCGTCTAAAATATAGTGAAAACACATGAAAAAACCTTAATTACCCTACATTTTTGCTGTAAAACAAATATGAGCCATATCAATCAAGCCAATTAAGTTAATTCAAATTTCATTAATACACTCAAATATGAATTAATATTTGCTAATTTAGGTGAACAAAGCAAGTCTATCAAAGTTGTAAATATGAACCATTTTAATGGCTCAAAACAAAAAATATCAATAACGAACCAACGATAGCACCTTACAGAAATAATATTCGGGATCATCAAATGGCAAGAGCGAGCTCTTCAGGAAAATCAACCCCCTTAAGAATTATAAAATTCTTTAGTCTGGCTGCCATTTTTATTTGCATATTCCTTTATTTACCTGCCCTCGCACAACAACGCAGCCCAGATCATCAAAGATATTGCCTAAAGCTAGAGGGGCAACTCGCCAAAACCTATCAAAAAGATCAGGGCGTTGGTGTTAACCGAGCCAAGCTGAAATTAAACATTCGCAATGTCGAACGCACCTATCATCGCTTAAATTATGATGCTGACAGACGGAACTGCTATTCTCAATTTCTTTTCTCAAAAGAATTGCGCAGAACCCCTCGCTGTATCCGCATTCATAAAAAAATCATACGAGCAAAACGGCAATTAAGAACTTTAAACAGACAATTAGAAAACCTTCTACATAGAGGCAACAACAAACAAGAAATCCGATCAGATCTTATTCGGGCACTCGCTAGAAATAAATGCGGTCGCCAATATGAGAGAGAAGACAGAAAACGTAACTCCTTCAGCAACTGGTTCGATGATGGTTTCTTTGGCGGCAGCAGACAAGAACCAGACTATAACCCACAAGACAGGTTCCGCTTCACCACCCACCGCACCCTCTGCGTCCGTTTGTGTGATGGCTACTATTTTCCAATGAGTTTCGCCACAACAACCAATCGATTCAGCACAGATGAATTAACTTGCCAATCTAAATGCGCGGCACCAGCTAAACTATTCACATACCCTAACCCTGGCGGCAACCCTCAACAAATGTATTCCATCAATGGTCTCCCGTATGGAGACCTTAAAAATGCCTGGAAATTTAAAAAGGAATTTGTGAGAGGCTGTTCTTGCAAAGCCGCTGAATATGACCCAGTCCTATTAGAAGCAAAACCAGAAACCGCAAAAGAAGAAAACACACCTTTAGAAACGGATAAAACCTCAAAAGACGGTGCTCCTAAAAAAGAAGAAGCAAAAAAGTCCGACGAGAAATCAACTTCCAAAAATGAAAACCCATCAGTACTAAAAAAGACAGTAACCCTGCAAAAAGCTGAAAAATAACAAGAAATAAGGCTGCATATTTAAATTTCACGCAGGGAAACAACCAGCTGAAATATAACAACCTAATGACATTCAAAGAAATTTTAAGGCGATGTGGATTACCACACTATTGTCAACATATCGTCACGGCCCCTCTTTATGTTGCTCATAGTTCATGAGTACTTGGAGGGCAATATCATGTTTAGTTTAGTAAAACGTCCGATAGAAATAGACGACCTCACTGAGGTCCGTTACCTACATAGTTCTGCATTTAGAATGTGCGGCGCAGAACATCACACCGAAGAAGAAATCAACGCATATTTATCAAGAATAAATTCAGTCGAATATATTAGAGAATGCACAAATTGTAACCTTGTCGGGTTGTGGCACAATCACATTCTCATTGGCACAGCAGGGTGGTGCCCATCATCGGATAATCGCTCAACAGCGCGCATGCGAAAAATTTATATCCATAGTTTCTATGTTGGCTTGGGGTTAGGCCGCATGATGGTGGAACACGCTGAAAACAGAGCAAGCAATGCCGGGTTTGACGAATATAGCGTGAGAACAAATTTGAGCGCAGCTGCATTCTTTGAAAGCATTGGCTATGCGACAAGTTCTCATGGCGCCTTAAACACGCCTATCGGTCCAGATATTCCAATCACCTATATGCGAAAATCAAAATCGAAACAAATTCCATCAAACAATAACTTACAACAGCAACCTGTAAACCCTGCCGTTCCTGAAAATATCGCAATCTATCAACAACAAGATATTAAAATCACGGGTTAAAAATAGTTTGAAAAGAGCAAGAAAACAAAAAAAGAGAGGTCACTGACCTCTCTTTTTTTACATTTACAACAATCTAGATAGTTTCACCCTTCAAGCGCCCAGCCGCACGACCCGGCCCCATTAAAGGCAGTAGAGCTTTTAACTCTGGTCCATGCGGTTGCCCTGTCAAACATAAGCGCAGCGGTTGAAACAAAGCTTTCCCTTTAGCGCCGGTTGCCTCTTTAACCGCTTTTGTAAACGTCCCCCAGCTAGTCTCATCATAAGGCCCTTCAGGCAAAACACTCAAAGCTTTAGCGCAAAATCCAGCGTCTTCAATAACCGGCTCAATCGGCCCGTTTACAACCTGCCACCAAAGCTTAACATCTTCAAATTTTTCTATATTGCCCCGCACAGCATCCCAAAACGCTTCAGCCCCCTCAATACCCTGTTCAGAAAGACGAGATTGTACAACTGAAAAATCCGTCTCATGCAAAAGCTTAGCATTTATAAGCTCAAGTTCAGCCACATCAAACTTAGCTGGCGAGCGGCTTAGTTTTTCAAAAGCAAATTCCTTGAAGATCGTTTCAGTTGTTTGGTGTGGCACAATCGGGTTTGATGAACCAATGCTAGCCGCATGGCTGACAACAGCCATTGCTTCAATCCCGTCTTCACGGAATGAAGAAATAGATAGGCTTCCCAAACGTTTTGAAAGCCCTTCTCCCTCTTTACCAACCAACAAATTATGATGCGCAAATACAGGTGCTTGTGCTCCCAGCGCTTCAAAAATCTGAATTTGAGCTCCTGTATTCGCCACATGATCTTCACCGCGAATAACGTGGCTCACCTTAAATTCAATATCATCAATCACACTAGGCAATGTGTAGAGATAACTTCCATCTTCACGAATAAGAATGGGGTCAGAAAGCGACGATGCTTCAATGGACTGTTCACCGCGCACAAGGTCTGTCCAAACAACAGAGCGGTCTTCAAGCTTAAAGCGCCAATGCGGCTTGCGTCCCTCAGCTTCCAATTCAGCCCGTTCCTCTTCACTCAGCTCTACTGCAGCGCGGTCATAAACAGGCGGAAGCCCCCGAGACATCTGCCGCTTACGTTTGCGGTCAAGTTCATCAGCTGTCTCATAACATGGATAAAGCCGGCCTTCTGTCTTTAATTTCTCAACAACCGCATCATATTTATCAAACCGAGTTGATTGCCGCGCTTCAAAATCCCACGTCAAACCAAGCCAAGTGAGATCAGCCTTAATGCCATCCACATACTCTTCTTTAGAGCGCTCCAAATCCGTATCATCAATCCGCAGCATAAACTGGCCGCCTTCTGCACGAGCATAAAGCCAGTTAATCAATGCAGGACGTAAATTACCAATATGGATTTTCCCCGTCGGGCTTGGCGCAAAGCGCGTAATCACAGTCATTTTAATCTCTATTCTTTCAAACTAAAGTAAGGTCAGAACCTTTTAAGTATAGGGTCTACCCCAATCAACTTGTCATGGCCTCAATAACAAAGAGCGCCCAATTCTATTGATCTCTATATTTATTCGTAATCGGGTATCGCCGCCCGCGCCCAAAATTCTTAGATGATATTTTAACACCCGGTGCCGCCTGCCGGCGTTTATATTCAGCCAAGTAAACCAAATGCTCAATGCGCTTCACTTCACTCAACTCATAGCCACCTTGCAAGGCAATCTGAGAAACCGGCAGTTCTTTCTCAATCAAACATTCCAAAATATCATCAAGTTCGTCATAAGGCGGCAAACTATCCTGGTCCGTCTGATTTTCACGCAATTCAGCCGTAGGCGCCTTTGTAATGATATTTGGAGGAATAACAACACCGCTTGGCCCCAAACACCCATCCGGCAACACCTCATTCCGCAAGGCTGAGAGCTCATAAACTTTTGTTTTATAGAGATCTTTTATCGGATTAAAGCCCCCATTCATATCCCCGTACAAAGTCGCATAACCAACAGAAACTTCTGATTTATTACCCGTCGTCACCAGCATGTCACCGGTTTTATTCGATAACGCCATCAAAACAACACCCCGCAAACGAGATTGAATATTCTCTTCAGTCACCCCGCCAATACCATCCGGCATCACAGGTGAAATCACACCGTTCACTGCTTCAACAGCGTCTGCAATTGGTAACGTTTCGTAAGCCACCCCTAAATTCTTCGCGCACTCAGCTGCATCATCAAGGCTATCTTGTGCAGTATAATGATAGGGCAGCATCACACAATGCACACGGTCAGAGCCCAAAGCATCAACGGCCATCGCCGCACAAAGTGCGCTATCAATCCCACCAGAGAGCCCGAGCACAACCCCTTTAAAGCCGTTTTTATTCACATAATCGCGCAAACCAACCACACAGGCCGTATAGGCAGAAACATCACCCTCATCAATCGGGTGAATATCTCCCTGGACCACGCGCCAACTCTCACCAGTACGTTCAAATTCTACCAAGCCAATATGCTCTTGAAACCTTGGAAACTGAGCACCCAGCGAACAATCACCATTCAGAACCAGGCTATCACCATCGAACACCAATTCATCCTGCCCACCAACCTGGTTCACATAAATCAATGGCAGTTTCGTTTCCGCAACCCGGGCAACGGCTATGTTCATTCGAATGTCATGTTTATCCTGGCGGTAAGGTGAGCCATGAAGTGAAACAAGAATTTCTGCCCCTGTTTCTTCTAAACACTCTGGAACTTCACTTGTCCATATATCTTCACAGATAGGGACACCTAAACGCACCCCCTTAAAATTGATCGGCCCCGGCAAAGGCCCGACATCGAAAACGCGCTTTTCATCAAACACACCATAATTAGGCAAATCAACCTTATAGCGAGTTGTAGAAATCTCACCATCTTCCAGCAGTAGGGCCGCATTATAAAGAGAAGCTTTCTCGCCATCATCGCCAGCTTGATTATCTATCCAAGGCGCACCAACTAAAATAGCCGGGCCATCAGCAGTCACTTTCGCAAGGTCTAACGCTGCCAGTTTCACAGCGTCTTGAAAAGAAGGCCGCAGCACCAAATCTTCAGGTGGATAGCCTGTGATGAAAAGCTCTGGCAAAACCAACATATCTGCCCCAAGCTCTTTGGCTTTGGCATGCGCATCTCTTGCAAGGGCCACATTCCCCGGCAAATCACCCATAACAGGATTTACTTGCCCCAATGCAAATTTTAAACGGTCAGTCATTTTTGCCCCGCCTCAATATTTTTAACCCGGTATATTTAATAAGTGTCAGCTACAAAGAGTTTATATAGTAAACTCTTAATCCAGACAAAAATAAACCGCACACTCAAAAGGAATGGAATTCCCTTAATTCGTGCGCGGTTTATATTGTTTTATTTAAGCAGTTTTTGCTTCAGAAACCTGGTTACCGTGACGATCTTTCTTCATGCGTTCTGCAATAAGGAAAGCAAGTTCTAAAGCCTGGTCAGCATTAAGGCGTGGATCACAATGAGTGTGATAACGCGCTGATAAATCAGCCTCTTTCACAGTCTTAGCACCGCCAATACACTCAGTTACATTCTGACCAGTCATTTCAACATGAACGCCGCCCGCATGCACCCGCTCAGCTTGGCAAATATCAAAGAAGCTCTCAACTTCACTTAATACCAAATCAAACGGACGGGTTTTATAGCCAGTAGACGCTTTAATCGTATTGCCGTGCATCGGATCACAAGACCAAACTACCTTGCGGCCTTCTTCTTGAACCTTACGAACAAGGCGCGGCAGATGAGCTTGCACATCATCAGCACCAAAGCGGCAAATCAAAGTCAAACGACCCGCTTCATCTTCAGGATTGAGCGTATCAATCAAACGCATCAAATCATCATCAGAAATAGAAGGACCACATTTCAAACCAATTGGGTTTTTAATGCCGCGCATAAACTCAACATGCGCATGATCAACCTGACGAGTTCTATCTCCTATCCAGATAAAGTGACCAGAAGTCGCATATGTTTCACCTGACGTTGAATCAACCCGAGCAAACGCTTCCTCATAGCCAAGCAACAAAGCTTCATGACTGGTAAAAAAGTTAGTCGCTGTAAGCTGACGTGTATTATCAGAATTAATCCCGCACGCTTTCATGAAATCCAGCGTCTCAGTAATCCGGGTAGCAATTTCACCAAAGCGCTCAGCAGCCGGGCTATTTTCTAAAAACCCTAATGTCCATCTGTGCACATGCTCAAGGTTCGCATAACCACCCTGCGCAAACGCGCGCAAAAGATTAAGCGTCGCAGCAGACTGGCGATAAGCTTTCAGCTGACGGCGCGGATCAGGAATACGATCCTCCTCAGTGAAGTCGATACCATTAATGATATCACCGCGATAAGACGGCAGTTCAACACCATCTTTAGATTCCATCGGCGCTGAGCGAGGTTTCGCAAATTGTCCGGCAATTCTGCCAACTTTCACAACAGGCACAGAACCCGCATAAGTTAGAACCACAGCCATTTGCAGCATAACTCTAAAAAAGTCGCGAATATTGTCTCCATGGTGCTCACTAAAGCTTTCAGCGCAGTCGCCCCCCTGCAGCAAAAAGCCCTCACCTGCAGCAACACGTCCTAAACGTGCCTTAAGGTCACGAGCTTCACCTGCAAAAACCAAAGGAGGAAATGAACCAAGAGTTTGCTCAACTTCTTTAAGGTCATCCATATTTGGATAATCAGGTACTTGCACAATTGGCTTAGACCGCCAGCTATTTGGGCTCCAACTTTGGTCCCGGTTCTGGCTTGAAGACTCTGCCATAACAATAAACACTCCCTATCAAAAAGGTAAAAAAGTAATAGTCAAAATTAAAGTCTGAAGACTTATATCATATCCACTATGAGCATAATTCTTAATAGAAACAGCCATAGGAATACGATTTGATAATTTTAAGGGAAACCCCTCTTTAAAGAAAGGGGTTATAGGCTATTTGGCAGCAATTTACCAATCCAAAATGAGAAAAAAGCCTTTTTTTGAGGTGACGCCCTAAGCTTATAAAGCCGCCATCATCCCACCATCAACCGTAATCCCTGAACCCGTCATATATGAGGCATCATCGGAAGCTAAGAAAAGAGCGGCCTTCGCAATCTCTTCTGGTTCGCCAAAACGCCCCATTGGCGTACGTGCTAAAATTTGCTCCTTAACAAACGGGTTCCGCACGAACCTGCTTGTCAAATTCGTTGCCACGAACCCAGGGCAAAGATAATTCACGCGGATAGCATACGGCGCATACTCAACAGCAAGACCACGCGAAAGAGACGCCATCGCCGCTTTAGTCGCTGAATAAGCACTCATTTGCCGCGTTGAACGCGTCCCCATAACAGACGCCAGATTAACAATCGCAGCATTCTCTGAAGCCCGAAGCAAATCCAGGCCATCACGTGCAAACCGAGCACCACCAACCAGGTTCACCTGCAAAACCAGGTTCCATTCCTCATCAGTCATATGGCGCAAATCGGTGCGTACATTCATGCCAGCATTATTAACGATAATATCCAGCTTGCCTGAATGATCCGTAATTTGCTGAATGGCCGCCTTAACAGAAGGCCCATCAGTTACATCCGCAATAACTTCAAGAGCTTGACCACCTGAATTTTTAATCTGCCCTGCAACATCTTGAGCTTTTTCAGGGTCAATATCAATCACATAGACGAAAGCACCTTCAGACGCAAACTCACGGGCAATCGACGCCCCAATGCCAGATCCAGCACCAGTAACCAACGCATAACGGTCATTAAAACGGTTCATAATCACTCTCATAAATAGATAAATTTCAGGCTGTTTTACGCCCAAAGGACTAAATAGGCCAGCTTTTTTCAAAGCCAGCCTACTAATAACGAAATAAGAAGAGGGAGATTTTCCCAATTGTGGTTAAGAAATATTATTAACCCTCACAGAAACCAGTTTGCCCAAAACACTAAGGCAGAAAACTAAGGTCTTGAGTACGACTTCTCTTTCATAGTCACCAACTCTTCAGCAGCGGACGGATGCAAGGCAACCGTCGCATCAAAATCAGCCTTCGTCGCACCCATTTTTAAAGCAATACCCAGCGCTTGCGTCATTTCACCAGAGTCTGGCCCTAAAATGTGCACACCAAGCACCTTCTGGCTTGCCTGATCGACAATAATTTTCATCAAGGTTCGCTCAACCCGGCTGGAAATCGTATTCCTCATTGGGTTAAATTGACTTTTATAAACATCAATCGCCCCAACCTGCTCAAGCGCTTGTTCCTCAGTTAAACCAACAGTGCCAACTTCTGGCTGTGAAAAGACAGCTGTTGGAATTTGGCTATGATCAACTTTGGTTGGGTTATCATTGAAAACTGTCTCAACAAAAGCAGCCCCTTCACGAATGGCAATCGGAGTTAAGTTAACCCGGTCCGTAACATCACCAACCGCATAAATAGAAGGGCAAGAGCTTTGAGAAAATTCATCAACTTCAATTTTACCATTTCGGCCTAATGTTACACCAGCCGTTTCAAGTCCAAGCCCTTCAGTTAAAGGCACACGCCCTGTTGCAAACATAACTAGACCGGTCTCAAGTGCAGACCCATCTTCAAAATGAAGACGCAAACCATCATTCGTTTTTTCAATTTTTTTAGGTGAAGCATTTAAGCGCACATCTACGCCCCGCTCGATCATCGCCTCAGTTAATCCAGCGCGCACATCTTCATCAAACCCGCGCAACACCGAAGGTCCTCGATAAGCAAGAGTTGTCTTAGAGCCAAGCCCATTAAAAATAGAAGCAAACTCAACAGCAATATACCCACCACCAATCACCGTTACATGCGATGGCAAAGCCTCTAAATCAAAAGCTTCATTAGACGTAATACCAAACTCAGCGCCCTCAATTTCCGGCTTAAACGGCGTACCGCCAACAGCAACAAGAATGGTCTTTGCAGTAATAGTGCGACCTTCATTCACCAACTTGATTTTCTGTGGGCCAGTCACAACAGCTCTATCTTCAAATGCGGTCACACCAGCTTTGCCTAAATTAGTCAGGTAAATTTGGCTAAGACGGCTAATCTCTTTGTCCTTTGCAGCAACAAGCTTCGTCCAATCAAATCCAGAAGGTGCGACATCCCAGCCGAAGCCACGCGCATCTTCAAATTCACCAGCGAAACGAGAAGCATAAACAAACAGTTTCTTCGGAACGCACCCGCGGATCACACAAGTTCCACCATAGCGATATTCTTCCGCCACAGCCACCTTGGCACCACCTTGCGAAGCCAATCGCGCAGCACGAACACCGCCAGAACCACCACCAATTACAAACAAATCATAGTCAAAGGATTGCTCAGTTGTCATCTAATCTCGTTCCCCTTAAACAATCTCGTCTTCATCATCTTCAAACGGCGCTTCATAAACGGTCACACCATCAGCGCCGCCAACAATCGCTCGCTCAGCTATGCCAAGGAACAAACCAGATTCAATAACACCTGGAATTAAAGAGAGACAATCAGCCAATTCTTCCGGGTCAGGAATAACATCAAAATGACAATCAATAATATAATGCCCGCCATCCGTTTTAAAGAACTCACCTTCAGGTGTCTCTCTAACTTGCAAGTCTTGCTTAAGATCAAGTTCTGCACAAAGAACGGAAATCATCTCAAATGTCGAGCGCAAACCAAAGCCATCAACCTCAACTGGCAATGGAAATGCACCTAATCTGTCAACAACTTTACTTTCATCAGCGATGATAATTAATCGCTCAGAAGCCATCGCGACAATTTTTTCACGTAAATGAGCACCGCCGCCACCTTTAATAAGGCGCAGCTCCTGATCAAGCTCATCAGCTCCATCAACAGTCACATCAAGAAACGGCTCTTCATCGAGCGTTGCTAATTGAATGCCTAAATTCGCAGCCTGTATTTCACTCGCTCTGGACGTTGGAACACAGACCACATCAAGTCCGTCTTTCACTCGTTCACCAAGCAAATCAATAAAAATAGCAGCGGTTGAACCAGTACCCAAGCCCACCTTCATACCATCTTCAATAAGCTCAAGTGCCGCTTTTGCAGCATTTAATTTATAATCGTCAGAAGCCATACCACATCTCCAAATAAAAGCTCGGCCACACAATACTCCACCAGAAAGTGCATTTACGCTGCACAATGTCACTTGTTCGCACGCATTGCCAGTAATAATTTAAGCCGTAACTAAAGAATTACAACCAAAACGAAAGTCCTGATATAAAGGGTTAATCACAAAAGAAATTTTAAGGCCGAGATTAGCCATAAGCCCTGTAGTGATGACCAATACCAACGCCAACACGCCGTATCAAATCATAACTTTCAACCATTGGGTCAATCAAACGATCATTTAACTCCTCAAAATCAGAGCCTTCATCAACCATATAACTCGCCTCTTCAGCAATGTCATAGTCAGCCTGTTCAGGTTTCGCTCGAGGATAAGCTTCTCTAAGCGGCGTCAATGCATCATCAATACGCAGAGATAAAACCATTCTCATAATATCCTTGTGCGTCAAATCATTGCGCGCTGCCAAAACTGGTAGCCGCCCTCCGAGTAAATAAATATGCATAATCAAAGCAATTCGAAGCGCATGGAGCATATCGCTCTCAATCACTTCATCTCGCTCATGCCCATCAGCTTGTCCCTGCCACTCATCAAGTCCCAGCTCCTTAAACAAATCATGCAAATAAATATCATCCTCACGCAAGTAAGTCGCCAAATGCATAAAGCGATCATGGCGCTCATCACCGCGCAACAGTCCAGCCAACAAGAGACATGGCACCTTTAATGGCGTTTCCATGTTTTCAATCGGACGCGTCACCCAAAAGGCATCATTAAAAATAGAGGCATAAGCCACCAGAGTTTTCACACTGGAAAGCTGCCGCGCTCTGGCTATCATACCAATAAGACTGCGCGCTCTGGCTGAATTTTGATAGATATTTGCAAATTGTTCTTTGTCATAGAGCAAGGCCGAGCCAAATCCACTAATAACATTCGCCAAAAAGCCAAATTGCTGAAGCACACCATTATGAGGAATAGCCCGCATTTTAGCAGCTGCCACGCGATTATCTTGCCGACCATCAAACTGACGCTTCGTTTTACGAGACCCGGTCTTAAACAAAAGATTAGTCTCCAAAGCCCCAAGGCTGGATTGATAGTTTTTATTCTCAAATAATTTCGTTTGATATGTTTTCACATGCTCAAACAGATCCTCGTTGAAATCAGGGTTATCATAAAGCACATCAGAAAACTCACCGCCTTCAATATGATGTGAGCGGACAAATTCCAAAAGAGTTGCCTTGGCTAAAGTCTCTGACCCAAAAAACACATAACCATCACCGCCCTGAAAACTGATTTCATGATGCAATCGCAACTCTTTTTCATTATAGGCATTGCGCACATACGGAGTAAGCACATAATCAAACCGTTCTTTCAAAGAAGAAGGATGCGCCCCCCGCCCCATAGATTCGCCGTGAGTGTTAAAAATCAAAACTTCGATATGCCCTAAATTGGCATTATTTAAAATAGACGCAATCCGCCGTTGCAATTTTTCAATAGCCAAGGTTGCCGGAATCTGCCCCATAAAGCGTCCTGCATCAGAAAACCCCGTTTGAATTGAGATACGCCCACGTTTTAAAACATAGTCTCGATAAGATTTTAGTTTCAATAACGCCTTGATGATCTCAGCACCGCGTTCCATAGCACGCTCTGTCTCAAAGAGGGGAGATATATCAACTCGTTCCTCAATGCCAAAAAGTTTTGCGAAATAAAGTGCCGATAAAACCGTGAGAGAATGCTCACATTCAGCGATCAAAAGTCTAATCGGCGCATCACCATCAATATATTTCAAAATCTGAGAAATAACGATGAATTGCCGAACAGCCGTTGATCGCTCTAACGCAAGACATTTAAAATTAACGGTTTCAGTATCATCATTTAAAATCATCTCATCTAATTTAGAAAGACTAACCAAACTCGATACATCAACAGAACCACCCCCAAGTGGCTTTCGAATTGCATTGTGTAATTGCATCGCATTAATACGAATATGAATATGAGACGTCGTTAAACCTGAACTCATTAGCTCTGTTTTCAACTCCGTTAACACAAACAATGATGCATCAGTTGAACACGCCCCAATAGCGCTGCAAACAGAATCAAGAAGAGGCTTTAAAGAAGATCGAAGCGGTCTGTCTTTTTTAGAAATTCCTACTGTTTTACTCACGCCACTAAAAATTCCAGATGTTAGCGTAGAGCCATCTTCACCCACATCACCTGTCAAAAAATTAGCAGCTTTACTAATATCAGCAGGCGTCGGCTCATCAACTGAAAATAAAATCAAAGAGCGGTCTAACGCATCAATTTCACTGCGGATCATTTTGTATGCCGCTTGCAAAAAGGAGGCTGACTGCTTTTCATCTTCTTGAAGTTTATAAAGGCTTGTCTCAATTGAAGTGGAATGCTGCTGTAGTTGATCGCGCTTTTCTTTCAAACGGAAACAAAGACTATCATACCAGCGAATGTCTGTTCGACCATCAAGGTCATAACCAACCCAGCTATTTAGGTTAACCACACAAGGAAGCAACTCAGTCCATTGCTCTGGATAAAGTCTCTTGGCTTCCTCTAAGATAATCTTGTGAAATTCACGCCGCGCAAGACCTGCATTTTTTAACGCCACTTGAGCCTGGTTTTGCTCTGACATTAAATCCAAATCAACATCAGGTCGGTGCTCTAATTTATTCAACCGCTCTTTGAAATCAGCCTCAAGGGCCAATTCTGGTTTCTCAATCAACTCGATCAAAAACTCTCTCATAGCTTGTGGCATTGAAAAAGTCGGATGGGCAGTAAATACAACACCTTTGCGAGGGCGCTCAAATTCAGCTTTAAACTCATCGAATGAAATAAGCTTACCATCCACATGAGCCACTTCATGAACATAGCCGCGAAAACGGATCAAATCACTTCCCGCATCATCAATATTTTTCTCACCAATATAAGAACGCATATTCTGCGCGCGGCTCATTAACGCTCTGTCGGATAAAATCTTAATCATCGATGAGAAGTCATCAAGAGAAAGGCGCCCCGCTTCAAGTTCTCTCGAAAGCTCAAACGCCAGCTGTTTCACCGGGTTAAATTGCGGTTCATTCGCAATCCGCTTCCAATACTTATCAAGCCTCCCCCCAAGGTCCGTTAAGAGGTCTTTATATTGTCCCTCTAAATCAGAGTGCCCATTTTCAAACTTAGCTGACTGTGGAGGAGCCATTCCTTCATCTCCATTTGAAGTCTTTGAATGAGATCCTGTAATATTCAGTCCAGTGTTCACTTCTCGCGCTCCGTTCTTTAGCATTCTCTACTGAATGCATTCCTTAAAACAAGACGAATTTCTCTTGATAAAACCGCAACCTTGCTCTATCCCACAATCATCCGAAACCTATGAGAGATACAATGTCGCATATTGCCGCTTGAAGGCCTAAATCTCTGAACAAATGATAAGCTAAGCCTATAAACCAAGCCATTCAAAAGCTCTTAGACAAAAAATCGATTACAAAGAGAACCTCAACTATTACAAAGAAACCACAAATGACGTCTAAAAAACTCACAATTTGCTTTGATCTTGATGGCACCTTGGTAAACTCAGCCCCAGACCTGTTTTCAGCTCTAGATCATGCACTTCATTCTAAAGGTTACGACAAAAGCTCACACTCTGAGATCCGCCCCATCATAGGCCAAGGCGCAAAAGCAATGATTATACGCGCATTAAATCTTAAAAATATTCAACTAAACGATACAGAAATTGATGAGCTTTGGCATATTCTAATAGAGCATTACACCATCCACAGCGCAGATCAGACACATCCATTCGAAGGAACAGTTAAAGCTCTGGAAGAATTGCAAAGTGAGGGACACATACTGACAGTTTGCACAAACAAAACAATAGACCTAACTCTTCCGCTGCTTGAAAAGCTTGATTTAACAAAACACTTTCAGGCCATAACAGGTGCCAACAGTTTTCCCTTTAAAAAACCAGATGCGCGTCATTTATTTGAAACAATCAAACAAGCTGGCGGCAATGCAGAAGCTGCCGTAATGATTGGCGACAGCAAAACAGACATCCAAACAGCTGCAAATGCGAGCATTCCTTCAATTGGTGTAACATGGGGATATACAGACATCCCAATGCCAGACCTAAACCCAACCCATCTCATCAATCATTTTGATGAACTCTCGAATGTGATCGAAAAAATTGCCAGCTAGAACATACCCCTCTCAGCTAGCTTCAAGAGTTCTTTAACATACGAAGAAGGAGTTCAGCCCATTTTCGGGCTGAAGGACATGGCAGCAGGGCTGCCCGGCGCATGCGCCGCCCCTCGGAGGGTTTTTCGCGCCTAACGCGAAAAATAACCCGTGAGAGAAAACAGAGACTAACGTAATCGCGTATGATCAACCAAAGCATAACTCAAAATTTTATAAGCCAATTTCGCCGCTAAAAAATCACACGCATGCAATCCAGGGCGCGGCGCTAATTCAACGACATCTCCCCCAACAATCGTGCCCACATCAGCGGCGGCTCTTAAAACATCTAACGCTTGATACCAATCCAAACCGCCCGGCTCCGGTGTACCTGTTGCCGGCATAAGGCTGCTATCAAAACAATCCAAATCAAATGTCACATAAATATTCTTACCCTTTAAAGGCTCAACAATATCTTCAATTCGCGTGTTTTTAGCTTCACTTGCCCAATGTAGAGTAATTCTGTCCCTGTTCGCCTCAAGAAATGGGATTTCTTCTTGTGAAATATTCCTCAAACCAACCCCAACTAACGAAACCGATTTATAATCCAACACACGCCGCATAGCAGCCGCGTGAGAAAAATGTTGCCCCTCATACCCATCGCGCAAATCAGCATGTGCATCAAATTGCAACACAACCAAATTATCGTAAACATCAACAAATGGGCGGATCGCACCGGCAGTCAAGCTATGCTCCCCTCCAAGAATAAGAGGAAATTTGCCATCATTGAGAACTTCACGAACCATTAAAGCTATCTGCTTCAATGCTGCCTCAAGTGAACCCGCAATCGGTTGAGGCTGCAGGGTTGCAACTTCATACTCAGAAATAATCTCGGACCAATATTCTTCGTCAAATAACTCAACCTCTTTACTTGCAGCCAAAATAGCTTCTGGCCCAAAAGAAGTCCCACCTTGAAAAGAAACCGATTGTTCTAATCCAAAAGGAATAACAACAGCTTGTGCCAAATGAGGTTTAGAAGAACCTGGTCGAACAGGATCAAGAAAAGCCAAATCCGCCGGCATATATTTAAATTGCCGCATCGATACCCTCCAAAAAACGATAATTAAGAAATGAGTTTTATAATATTATTTGTCTCTGAAACAGGAGCAAAATTTGAAGTCATGACATCATCTTCAAGAGAAATCTCTTCATAACAACCAAACCCATTAAACCCAGACGCCATAACCCCGCCATAAGCCCCTGTTTTATGAATCTCAAGATAGTCACCTTCTTTAACGTAATCAGGTAAAACAAATGGTCCCTTCATATGATCAGCAGCATCACAAGTCGGGCCCCAAAGCTGAAAACTAGTTAGCTCACTCGTCTCTACAATTCTTTTACCTTGCTCATTTGCTTCATGAGTTATTAAACGTAAAGGAAAAACCCAGTCACAATTGGCCGCATCATACAAAACACCATAGCCACCATCATTAATAAAAAGCTCGTTGTCTCGCCGCGCATCCACACGAACAATTAAGCTCTCTGCCTCAGCAACAAGTGCACGTCCAGGTTCAGCAAAAACCTCTCCTCCTTGCACCATCGGCATAACATCTAAAGATTGTTCGATATTCAACATATAAGACGTGAGATCAACCGGGTCACCATCCTTATAAAAAATAGGAAAACCGCCTCCCACATTCAGAAATTCCGCCATCACCCCAGCACGGCGAACCAAATCACCTGCATAACGAATAGCTTCACCAAAACGCTCGGCTTGCATGGCTTGGCTTCCCACATGAAACGTCACCCCAAGCCGTTCAACTTTTTGCCGCACAAGTTTTAACAGTTCAATAGCCTGCGCGCCTTCAGCGCCATATTTTTTACCCAATGGCAAAACCGAACCACTATCATCACAATGCAAGCGAACAAAAATTGTTAAATCCTTAGCCTGCTCAGTAACTGTCAGGATTTTTTCAAGCTCATCAACATGATCAATTGAAAAACAGCGTACTCCATAATCGTAATAAGCTGAACGAATATGAGCCCGTGACTTCACTGGATTCATATAAAACAGGTTTGCGTCTGGCACCCCATGATAAATCAAATCAACTTCTGTCAAACTCGCAACATCAAAATTTCGCACACCACTCTGCGCGACCATTTGTATTATTTCAGGTGTCATATTCGCTTTAACAGCATAAATAAGTTGGCCCGAAAAATGAGATTGAAACCATGTCACAGCCCGCTCAATAGCATGCGGGCGAAAACATCGAACGGGGTCAATGGGACGGCGTTGCTTTAAAAATTGTGTGGCCGAAAAGTAAGTTGGACGCATTACTTTTTCACCTTTTTTAAAACATGGATACAAATGTCTTCCCGCTCCAACTGCTCAAGCAGTTCAAGCCCATCCTGCTCAGCCAAACATTGAAAGTCAGCAACAGCCCCCGGGTCGGTTGTTGTTACCTCAAGCACCATTCCAGTCTCAAGAGAGCGCAATGCTTTCTGAGTTTTCAAAACAGGTAGCGGGCATAATAACCCACTCATATCTAATTTGGTTGTATCCATAAAACCATCTCTCACAAGGAAGAGGATATTGTTCTTAAAGCTAAAATAAAATCAAGATGTTTTTTCTTCGCCCAAACGACACTCCTTTAAAGAGGCGTGATTGAAAAAGAAAAACCCTCATTGATAAATCTAATCAACAAGGGCTTTATAAAAAGTGTAATTTTATTAATAGCGAATTATTTCGTACCGTTTATCTTTCTTTAATAGCAAAAACTTTATTTAGATGCGCAAACCTTATGTCCTGTTACAAGGTCTCCATATGCTGCTTTAAAAGCACCTTGACCAGCTTTAGCTGCCGCAGCACCCTTTGTGCTTGCTTTCTGCAACAGTGCAGCGCAATCAACCAAGTTTTTAGAGGCTTTCGGCGCTTCATTCGTTTGAAAAGCAACAACAGCTTTTTGAATGTTTTTCATTTCTTTTAGTGCTTTCGCCGGATTAAAAGGAATTTTTCCGCTCGCCATCTGACCAGAAATTTTCATAGATTTATTAACTTGCTCTAGAAAAGCACTTTGCTCACCAGCAGCTTGTGCTGTTGCAACTCCACCAAATAGTGCCATAACAGCCAAAATTAGGGTTAGCTTCTTCATCACGCTCTCCTTTATGCACTTTGCACCATTGTAATAAATATTCATCAATAAACTACCAACTTTCAATTCTTCAAAATGCTTATAGCACCTTTTAAAACCAACAACATCAAAGACTTTAAAACTAGTTCGTCAAGATAATCAAAATTACGTTTTCAAAAATTTTATGACCGTTAAGCCCAAAAATACAGTGATTATATTCCAATCAACTTTGAAAGTTATTATTTATATCCTAAATATAAGCATCAAATAAAATCTCGCAACGTTATATCTATATTATAAGCCCCCCGCTGAACCACAGCTGAACAACTTATTCAGTAAACTCCTTAAAATGCACGAATGAAAATTAACACAATACACAACCTTTGGTTGTAAAAGAAAAGTTACTGAACTCCCTCTTTCAACTGAACCCACATCTAACTGAAAAGGGACATCAGTTAAATTTATGCAGCTGCATAAGCAATAGACGGCAAGTGCTCCACACACTTGCCGTCTTAATCATTGCACCTAAGTTTTAATTTTCTCAAATCATTAACTGAATTGAAACCACCCTCAGTCATACTACCTATGGTAGTGAATAGACGCCAAAGGCAACCCAAGACATGACACAGAATAAAGTGCGATATTTTATAGCTTATGCCCCATCTCCCAAATCAGATATTTGGACACTCGGTTCAGCATGGTTTGCCTTTAATGCTGCTACAAATGAAATTCCAGAAAAATCATTCACTTTGGGACTACCATCAGAAATACACCTAAAAACCGTGCTTCCAGCACGAAAAACCGGGTTTAATGCCATTTTAGTGGCCCCATTTAATCTAAGAGTTGGAATTTCAGAAGAAAACCTTTGTGAAAAACTCTCAACCTTTAGTGAATCACTCAGCCCCTTTCGCACATGCCTGATGAAGGTAAAAGCGACAGGAAATAAAATCGGCATAGAACCACTTAGCCTAGACAATAACATTCAGGATTTGGCCAATATAACCGTGAGACATTTCAATCATTTTAGAGATATACCACCAGAGAAACCCGTCAATCCCAAACTGAAAAAAGTCCTTACGGAGAGACAAATAGATAATTTAACAAAATGGGGTTACCCCTATTATTTTGAAGATTTTAAATTCATCATGCCTTTAACGGGCGCGGTCCCCTTACCGATGATTGAATTACTAACAAAAAATCTTCAAAATGTTTTTTCAAAGCAATTAAGCCAAGGTCTAAATGTAGATAGTTTAACTCTTTTTAGGCAGGAAAATAACACAAAGCCGGCAAGAATGATTAGACGCTTCCCACTGTTAAAAGATGAAGTTGAGAAAACCATTCAAAAAATAGTTTCTATTTAGAATTAGAGAACAAAAGGGCTTAGGAGGTAACTTTTCATGCATTTTTCCTGATTTTACGGATTATTCATCTCACCCCTCACTCTAAAAAGAGCAATGTTCTTCTAAACACATCAGCTTTCCACTTCCACTTTTAAAAATAACACTTCTGTGAGCGTACAATCCGCTCCCATTGATTTTCTCAAATTTTCACCTTAGGGTCTGGACCATTAATATGACGCCCATAGGGTTACAAATGTTGAGCCCATCTGTTAACAATCAATGCTCGATAAAAGCTGGGAAGCCTTACTCTTACGCTTGATTTTCCACATCTAGCCCCAACATTTGCAACAGAACACTTTAATTAATGAGTCCTGACCCTAGATGCACCCCATAATACAACTTCAAAGCTAGAAGCTCACCAATCCAAAGATTGCTTTCATCATGACAACAAAAACAAATTTCAAAGCAGATGCCCATAATAACATCCAGCACATCTTCATAAAAGATTTAGAACTAATGGCTGTAATCGGGGTTTATGATCATGAAAAAAACAACCGCCAACGTGTTGTTGCTAACATAGACATTACCGTTGAGGAAAATCCCAATGCAGCAGATGAAATTAATGAAGTTGTTTGCTATCATAAGGTGGTGAAAAAA